>JAIWNK010000167.1 GCA_020216845.1 Anaerolinea sp.
GGTGTGCGCGCGGGTGGCTGAAATTTGCATTTGCTGTTGAACAAGTTGGCACAAAGGTTTGTTTAAGCCTCTGATTCATGGTAGAATGTCATATTTGGTGGCTGAGATTCCGCCAAATGCCAACAGACATTCGACCCTTTTGGGGTCTTATTCTTGAATGGAGGTAGATTAAATGATGGCAAGCAAGAAGTGGGTGTATTTGTTCAACGAGCTTGAACAGGCCGAGTCTTATGTCGGCGGTTCGTGGGATGGCGTGCGCGCCCTGTTGGGTGGCAAGGGCGCCAACCTGGCAGAGATGACGCGCATTGGCCTGCCGGTGCCGCCGTTTTACACGGTGACGACCGAAGCCTGCAATGCCTATCTGGCAGCTGGTGAGACCTTCCCCGAAGGTTTGTGGGAACAGGCCGAAGCGGCTTTGCAGAAGGTCGAAGAAGCAAGTGGCAAGAAGTTCGGTGACCCCAGCAATCCGCTGCTCGTCTCCTGCCGTTCCGGTGCCAAGTTCTCCATGCCGGGCATGATGGATACGGTGCTGAATATCGGTTTGAACGATGTGACGGTTGAAGGCATGGCACGCCTGACCAGCAATGAGCGCTTTGCTTATGACTCCTATCGCCGTCTGATTCAGATGTTCGGCGAAGTGGTGTTGGGCATTCCGGATGAGGCGTTCGAAGCTCCTTTGGAAGCCTATAAGCATGCCAAGGGCTACAAGAGCGATACCGACCTGACCGCCGATGACCTGAAGGAATTGGTCAAGCAGTTCAAGGCCGTTGTGCGCGAGCAAAAAGGCTTCGATTTTCCGCAGCAGCCAATTGAGCAGTTGCGCCTGGCAACCGAGGCCGTTTTCAAGTCTTGGAATGGCAAGCGCGCCATTGATTATCGCCGCGCTGAAAACATCCCCGATGATTTGGGCACCGCTGTCAATATCGTCACGATGGTCTTTGGCAACATGGGTTGGGATTCTGGCACGGGTGTGGCCTTTACGCGCAACCCGGCAACCGGCGAGCGCAAGCTCTATGGCGAATATCTGCTCAATGCCCAGGGTGAAGATGTGGTTGCGGGCATTCGCAACACTGACCCGATTGAAAAGATGGGCGAAACCCTGCCTCAGGCTTACGAACAATTCCTGAAGATTTGCGATATCCTTGAAAAGCACTACAAGGATATGCAGGATATGGAATTCACGATTGAGCGTGGGCGTTTGTGGATGCTGCAAACCCGCAATGGCAAGCGCACCGCTGCCGCAGCGATCAAGATTGCTGTGGATATGGTCAACGAGGGTCTGATTACCCGAGAAGAAGCATTGATGCGCGTCACCCCCAAGCAGGTGGATGCATTGCTGCACCCCCAATTCAACGATGCCGGCAAGAAAGCCGCCAAGAAAGAAGGCCGCTTCTTCGCCAGTGGCGTGAACGCTTCGCCGGGTGCGGCGGTTGGTCAGGTGTATTTCGATGCCAACACAGCGGAGCGCATGGGCAAGGAACATGGCCAGGCTGTGATTATGGTGCGCCCGTTCACCAAACCCGATGATGTGCATGGCATGTTGGCCGCCAAGGGTATCCTCACCAGTGAAGGTGGGGCGACCTCCCATGCTGCTGTTGTGGCCCGTCAGTTTGGTGTGCCGTGTGTGGTTGGTGCCTCTTCCGTGCGCATTGACCTGGAGCGCCGTGTGATGCGCGTGGGCGATGTGGAAGTGAAAGAGGGCGAGTGGATTTCCGTGGATGGCGGAACGGGTGAAGTCTATTTGGGCAAACTCGACCTGAGCGTCCCCAACCTGGAAGAGCAGGTGGAATTGATGACGTTGCTCGGCTGGGCGGATGAAATCTCCCGCTTGCAGGTTTGGGCGAATGCCGACTACCCCAAGGATGCCCGCCGCGCCCGCACCTATGGCGCCAAGGGTATCGGTCTGTGCCGCACGGAGCACATGTTCTTCGAGACCGAACGCTTGCCGATTGTGCAGCGCATGATTTTGGCCGAAACGAGTCAGGATCGCACCGCCGCGTTGAATGAGCTGCTGCCGTATCAGCGCGCAGATTTCGACGGTCTGTTTGAGGCGATGGATGGCTATCCGGTCATCATCCGCCTGATTGACCCGCCGTTGCACGAGTTCATGCCGGATGAAGAAAAGCTGTTCGAAGAAGTGATTGCAATGCGCGTCAAGGGCGAAACGGAAGGCCTGGCCGACAAGGAAAAGCTGCTTGCCTCCATTCGCGGAATGCATGAAAGCAACCCGATGATGGGCTTGCGCGGTGTGCGTCTGAGCATTTACATGCCCGAAATCGTTGAAATGCAGGTGCGCGCCATCTTTGAGGCGGCTGCAGATTGCACCAAGCGCGGCATTGTGGTCAAGCCAGAAGTCATGATCCCGCTGACGGGCACGGTGGCCGAGTTGAAGTGGATTCAGCCGCGCCTCGAACGGATTGCCAAGGCGGTGATGGAAGAGAAGGGTGTCAACTTCCATTACAAGTTCGGTACGATGATTGAAATTCCGCGCGCCGCTGTGACGGCGGGCGAGATTGCCAAACTGGCCGAGTTCTTCTCCTTCGGCACGAACGACCTGACGCAGATGACCTTTGGCTATAGCCGCGATGATGCCGAGCGCAACTTCCTGATCAAGTACATCGAGGAAGGCATTCTGGCCAAGAATCCCTTCCAGACCTTGGATCGCGAAGGCGTTGGCCGTCTGATGCGCATGGCTGTTGAAGAAGGCCGCAAGACCCGCCCCGAGTTGGAGGTTGGCATTTGCGGTGAACATGGTGGTGACCCCGACTCGATTGAGTTCTGTCACCTGGTTGGCAACAACTACGTCAGCTGCTCGCCGTTCCGCGTGCCGGTGGCGCGCCTTGCGGCGGCGCAAGCTGCCATCAAGCACGGCAAGTAAGCCGAGATTGCTTCATCAAACTCCCCGCCAATTGGGCGGGGAGTTTTTGTTTTGATCAACTGTGGGGTTGGGGCTGGCAAACCGAGGTATGGCGTTGCTATTGCAACCAAATTGGTCAGAACCTGCTACGCGTTACCCCCAATTAAAGTGGCCTGCGGTATAATTTATTTGTCAATCTTTGATATCTTTGCAAGACAAGGGAGTTCGCAATGGAGAAAGTAGAATTTTTACGGCTTTATCGCGAGATGGTCGTCATCCGCCGATTGGAGGAACGAGCTGCGGAGCTTTATCAGCAGGGCAAAATTGGCGGCTTTTTGCATCTTTACATTGGTCAGGAGGCCGTCAGTACCGGGCTGATTTCGGCGCGTCGCCCGCAAGATCGCGTCATCACCGCCTATCGCGATCACGGTGTGGCCATCAATTGTGGCATTCCGGCCAAAGAGGTCATGGCGGAGCTGCTCGGCAAAGCAACCGGCTGCTCACGTGGCAAGGGCGGCTCGATGCACATGGCGGATGTGAGCAAGAACTTTTGGGGCGGTCACGCCATCGTTGGTGCTCATTTGCCGTTGGCAGCAGGGTTGGCGCTGGGCGATCAGTATCAAAAGACCGATGGGGTGACGATTTGCATGTTCGGCGATGGCGCATCCAATATCGGTTATTTTCATGAGGCGCTCAACCTTTCCAAGGTGTGGAAGCTGCCCGTGCTATGGGTGTGTGAGAACAACCTGTATGGCATGGGCACCTCCGTCGAACGGGCTTCGGCAGTTTCAGAGATGATCCAAAAGGCGAGCGGCTATGGCATGACGGCCAAGCGGATTGATGGCATGAACCTGTTGACGGTGCGCGAGACGGCGCTGGAAATGTTGGCGGAGATTCGCGCCGGTAGTGGCCCGCAATTCCTCGAAATTGTCACCTATCGCTTCCGCGGCCATTCGATGGGCGACCCGGAGCGTTATCGCAAGGCGGAGGAGGTGCATCAATGGCAGGAGAATGACCCGATTGGCATCTTCCGCGCCGAAATTTTGGCGCGTCAGGTGGCAACCGAGGCAGAATTGAATGCCCAAGATGATGCCGCAGCTGAGGAAGTGCAGGCAGCGGTTGCGTTTGCTGAGGCCAGCCCCGAGCCGGGCCCAGAAGAATTGTTCCAGCACATTTACGTTGAGGAATAGGGAGGCAGACATGGCGCGAATTACAATGCGAGAAGCAATTTCCCAGGCGCTGTGGGAAGAGATGGAGCGTGACCCAAGTGTGTTCATCATGGGTGAAGAGGTCGGTGTATGGGGCGGTACCTATGCCGTGACCAAGGGGTTCTACGATCATTTTGGGCCAGAGCGCGTGCGCGATACCCCCATTGCCGAGGCGGCTATCATCGGCGCTGCCATTGGCGCAGCAATGACCGGGCTGCGTCCGGTGGCCGAGCTGATGACGATCAACTTTGCTTTTTCGGCGATGGATCACATCGTCAATGAAGCGGCCAAGTTGCATTACATGTTTGCCGGGCAGATGCACCTACCGCTCGTCATTCGCACGGTGGGTGGCGGCGGACGACAGTTGGGCGCAACCCATTCACAGACGCCCGATGCGTTGTTTGCCCATTTCCCAGGCCTGAAGGTGGTGGCGCCCGGTACCCCTGCCGATGCCAAAGGGATGCTCAAGGCTGCCATTCGCAGCGGTGAC
>JAIWNK010000168.1 GCA_020216845.1 Anaerolinea sp.
TTTGCCGACCGCTATGGACGCAAACTGCCGGACGGCAGCATTTACATTCCGCTGCGCCTGCCGCAGGGCGAACTGGCCGAGCTGGTCGGCGCTTCGCGCAAGCGCGTCAATCAGGTGATGGTGTTGTTTAAACGCGCCGGCTGGCTGACCGTTGACGAAGATTATCACATCACCCTGCACAACCCCAAAGCTCTGCAACGCGGCGCCTGTCTATAATTGGCTCTTTCTTGTTTTTACACAAGCCCTTGTATATTTTCCCATCTTCCTGTACAATTTTTGTAATTGTACGTTGTTTTGCCCCCTTGGCAAACCCATCCTTTTAATTCTTTCTGAAAGGGAGATAGACATGGACATCATCAAAGTTAAAGCCAACTCCCGCACCGCAGCAGTAGCGGGGGCAATCGCCGGGGTGATCCGCGAACACAAGCACGCCGAAGTGCAGGCCATCGGCGCGGGCGCGGTCAATCAGGCGATTAAAGCACTTGTGCTGGCAAAAGGATACCTGGCAGAAGATGGTATCGAAGTCATCTGCATCCCCGAATTTGTGGATGTGGAAATTGATAGCAAAGTGCGCACGGCCATCAAGCTAATCATCGAACCTCGCTAAACCTTTCCAATCGGGCCGCTGCCCAACGCGGTTTGTCACCCCGCTTTTGGCCGAACGGCCCTTTTTTTTGAGCAACTTTCGATTTCCTCTTGACATTGCAATTGAATTAGATTATTATCTAATCAGTTAGATAACCATCTAACAGTGAGCGCACATGACAACACTCTCCTGGGATCTTGGTACCGCCTACGACTTTTTCGTTAGCCTCCAGGTGCTGCATCAACCGGCTGATTTTGGCCTGCGGCCCTCTTGGGCTGCGGGTGTGCGCTCACGCATTCCTGCCGGGCCGCGCGAATTCCTCGGGCGCACCTTCGCCTTCTTCCCCGCCCCCCTGCGCTGGATCCATTCCCTTCCCCTCCACCCCAAGGATTCCAACGCGGCCCTGGCAGCGCTTGCGGCCTTGCCAGCCGGCGACCGCCTCGCTGCGCTGACGCTCACCTCCGACACACCGTCCCCAATCACCGAAACGGTGCTCTCCATTGCACAACGCGGGACGTGGAACGACAAAGACCTGGAGGTCTTGCGCAGCACCTTTCAAAAGCGCGGCTATCCGCTGCATGCCAACACACTGCCGACGCTGTGCCAGGCATGGAGCGACCCGACTGCCTTTGGCGAGGCTTTTTTGCCCGCCTTGCAGGCCTATCGCGAGGGCTTCTTTGCTGAGGAAGAGTTGCGCATTGCCCCGGCGCTGGAGGCTAGTTTGGCGCGCGCCCAGGCCCTGGCCGAAACCCTGCCGTTGGCCGAGCTACTCAGCGAGCTTTCCAATGGGGTGCAGCTAAGCGGGCTGGAGGCGTTGCAAACGCTCTACCTGGCGCCCAGCTATTGGAGCACCCCGCTGATTTTCATCCGCACCTTTGGCGAAGGCCAAAAATTCATCCTGTTCGCCGGGCGGCCGGCCAGCCAAGCGCTGGTGCCGGGCGAAACTGTGCCAGCTGATGTGATTGCCGCCCTCAAGGCCCTGGCCGACCCGACCCGCTTGCGCATCTTGCGCTACCTGGCCGAGCAGCCCCTCACCCCCACCGACCTGGCTCATCGCTTGCGCCTGCGCCCGCCGACTGTCATCCATCACCTTTCCGCCCTGCGACTGGCCGGGCTGGTGCAAATTACCATTCAATCCGAAGGCGAGCGCCGCTACGCCCTGCGCGCCGAAGCCGTTGAAACCGTTCTGCGTCACACGCGCAGCTTCCTGAAATTGCCCCCTTCCTGACCCCTGCCCCCAACGGAAACGTGTTGGGCTTCGCAGCAGCTCAACACCTCTCCGGGAATCCTTCTCTCCTCCCTGCATGGGAGGGGAGAAGGACGGGGCGGGGTCGAATTTTGTCCGCTGTCCATTGCAGAGGAACACTGTGAATCCTACCAATCGCTCTCAAAGCCGCATGGCCCTTGTGCTGAAAACCTACGCCGAACGGTTATCTGCCTTTCACCCCAATGCTCGCCTCTACCTGCTCCATGCCATCATCAGCGGTGCTTCAATGGGCGTTTTTCGGTTGTTGTTCAACTTTTACGTCCTCAGCCTGGGTTATGATCAGCGCCTGCTTGGCAGCCTGATTACCACCAGCAGCCTGACCTCGCTGATTGTGGCGCTGCCAATGGGCCGCGCCGCCGACCGCTTGGGGCGCAAGGCCTCGTTGCTGCTCGGCGGCGGGGCGGTTGTGCTGGCGGTGGTCGTCATGGCACTCTTCCCTTCCGAATTTACCTTCGTGAGCATGAACGTGCTCATCGGCCTGGCCCAAAGCCTGTCTGGTGTGACCATGGCGCCCTTCCTGATGGAAAACAGCAGCGAAAAGGAGCGCACCTATCTGTTCAGTTTCAGTTCCGGGCTCGGCACCGGCTCGGCCTTTTTGGGCAACTGGATTGGCGGCTATCTGCCAACCTGGATGGGCACGCTCAAGGGCGTCGCTGCCACCAGCACGCCTGCCTATGGCGCCTCACTGTTGGTGATTGCTGCCGGTGCAGCCGTTGCCCTGTTACCGCTCTTCCTGATGCGCATGCCCAAATTGGAGGCGGGCCAACGCTCCAACTTTGCCTCGTTTGCCTACTTCAAGCAGCAGCCGCGCCTGATTACCCGCCTGGTGTTGCCGATGCTGTTGACCTCGATTGGGGCAGGCATGTTCATGCCGTTCATGAACATCTTCTATCGGCAGGTGCATCACCAACCCGACCCGGTCATCGGTTCGCTGTTTGCCTGGGGTTCGCTGGCGATGGGCATCGGCCTAATCCTCGCCCCGCCAATTGCTGACCGCATCGGCAAGATTCAACTGGTCGTCATCACCCAGGGCATCTCCATTCCGTTCCTGTTCCTGCTCGGCTTTGCCCCCTGGTTTGCGGTCAGCGCCTTTGCTTATTACATCCGCCTGGCACTGATGAACATGAGCGGCCCGGTCTATCAGACGTTTGTGATGGAGCAGGTAGATGCCTCGGAGCGAGCAACGGTTGCCAGCCTGGTGAGCATGGCCAACAGCTTTGGCTGGGCCTTTTCGCCTAGCATCAGCGGACAGATTCAGGTGCAATATGGCTTTGGCCCGGCCATCCTGGTGACGATTGTGCTGTACATTGCCTCAGTCTATTGTTATTGGGCCTTCTTCTGGAAGCCGCTCAACAAGCCCAAACCACTACCGGTGCAATCCGGCTCCTCCTGACACAAAAGCCGCTCGTGAGGTAACTTTTTGCTGCCTGACCTCATCTATGCAAGTGTATCGTTCAAATCACAGGAGAGAAAAACAAAATGGAAATGATTGTAGACTTCCCCGGCGGGGCGCGCGTAGACGCCCACTTTGGCCCGTATACCGTTGCCACCGATCAGCCGCCATCCGCCAGTGCCCCAACACCATTTGCCGTCTTTTTGGCCTCGCTGGCCACTTGCGCCGGCATCTACGTGTTGGGCTTTTGCAGTCAGCGCGGCATCTCAACCGATGGGGTGCGGATTGTGCAGCGCGCCACCTCCAACCCTTTCACCCACATGGTGGATAAGATTGAGCTGGAGATTCAGGTGCCGCCCAGCTTCCCGGCCAAATATTATGAGGCAGTTGTGCGCTCCGCCGATCAGTGCGCAGTCAAGAAACACCTGGAAAACCCACCCAAATTTGATGTGCACACCAAAGTGATTGAATAAACCCGACCCTGAGGGAAAGAAACAGCCCCCGATGTTTGACCGGGGGCTGTTTTTGATTTGCTCAGCGAATGGGCTCAGCCAACACCGCTGCGCCCTCGCGCAGCGCCTGGAAGTTGGCCGGCAAGAAGCGATGATGGCGGGCGGGCAAATGGGCCTCAAGCGCCTTCTCCAACGCCTCAATCGAAAGCACCGGCAAATTGGCCAGCAACGCCCCGACCATGATCATGTTGGTCAGGCGACGTTCGCCAATCTTCTCGGCCAGTTCGTTGCCCGGCACGCGCACAACCTTGATGTCGGTGCGGGTTGGCTCGCGCGTCACCATCGAGGAATTGATCACCAACACCCCGCCTGGCTTGACCAAGGGCTCATACTTATCCAGCGAGGGCAGGTTCATCGCAATCACCGCCTGCGGACGCTGCACCAAGGGCGAACCAATTTCCTCATCTGAGATGACGACGGTGCAATTGGCCGTGCCGCCGCGCATTTCTGGCCCATAGGAAGGAATCCAGGTCACGTTGAGGCCATTATCCATCGCCGCATAGGAGAGGATTTGCCCAGCAAACAACACACCCTGACCACCAAAGCCTGAGACGATAATTTCCGTTTGCATTGCTTCCTCCACCTAGATGCGAATTTCGGCCACGCTGGG
>JAIWNK010000142.1 GCA_020216845.1 Anaerolinea sp.
CCAAAGAACAAGCCAATGGCGGAGGAAAACAGGGTTGCGATCAACACCGCGTCCAGACCAATCTGCGGCACGAGCGTGGTTCCACTCGCCTTGGCAAAGTAACCGAAGACAACCCCAATCAGCCAGCCCAGCACAATTCCCAGCACCCCGCCCATTAGGCTCAACGTTGCCGCCTCGGCCAAAAATTGTAGCAAGATATCGCCCCGCCGGGCACCCAACGCCTTGCGCAGGCCAATTTCACGCGTGCGCTCGGTGACCGAAACCAGCATGATGTTCATGATGCCAATTCCACCCACCAACAGCGAAATCGCCGCAATCCCGCCCAAAAAGACCGTCAGCGCCACCATAATCTGATTAATGGCATTCAACATATCTTGCGGGACAAAGACGTTCACGTCGTTCATGCCAACCGGCGTCTGATGACGCACGCGCAGAACCTGACGCACCTGCTCGGTTGCCTGTTTGACGCGCCCGGCACTGCGCACCTGAACGGTGACAAAATCTACCGTGTCGCGCGGTGAGCGCACCGAGCGGGCGTGCACCAGCGAAATCGGCAACAGGGCCGCATTGTCCGTATCGGTGAAGGAGATGCTATTGCCGGCCGGTTTCAGCACCCCAATCACACGGAAGGGCTGCCCTTCAATGTGCACCATCTCACCCACCAGGCCCGTCTGACGCCCAAACAGAGATTTGGCCAGGCGCGGCCCCAACACCACCACCGCACTTTGCCCCAAAATATGTTCTTCTTTCAACGCCTCGCCTTCAGCCAGTTTGAGGTTATTGATTGAGAAATAATTGGCCGTCACGCCATAAAAGTTTTGCGTTTGCGTCTTGCTGCCAAAGCTAAAAGTAGCCGAGCCGATCGTTTGTGCGGCCACCGCCAAAACATCCGGTGCCTGCAACGGATCGGAAAGCGCCCGCACATCGCCCATCGTCAACGGCTTGGGGAAGCGAATTCCGGGGTCGGGCGCAGAAAAAACCACCAAAGTTGTTGAGCCCACCCCAGATAGCTGTTCGCTGACGGAAGCCTGCAAGCCACGTCCAAGCGAAATCATGGCGATAACCGCCGCAACACCAATGACAATTCCCAAAATCGTCAGCGCCGAACGCAGCTTGTTGACCGTCAGGCTGCGCAGTGCTTCAATCAATGCCTGTGCCAGGTTCATGCCACAGCTCCTTCCACTTTTCCATCACACATCGTAATGATGCGTTGTGCACGCCCCGCCACCGTCGGGTCATGCGTGACCAGAATGATCGTCGTACCGCGTTCGCGGTTGAGCTGCAAAAGCAGGTCGAGAATCTCGCGCCCCGAACGGGTATCCAACGCACCGGTTGGCTCATCCGCCAAAATAATTGCCGGGTCGTTGACAAGGGCGCGAGCAATCGCCACACGTTGTTGTTGCCCCCCCGAAAGCTCCGTTGGCTTGTGATGCAAGCGATCGCCCAAGCCCACCGCCTCCAACGCTGCCTGAGCGCGTTGCCGGCGCGCCCGGCCACCATTGCCCACATAGCGCATTGGCAATTCCACATTCTCCAGGGCCGAAATGCGCGGCAGCAGGTTAAAGCTCTGGAAGACAAAGCCCACCTTGCGCCCACGAATACGCGCCAGGGCATCATCCCGCAAACTGGAGACCAGCTCACCATCCAAAAAATAGCTACCGCTGCTAGGCCGATCCAAACAGCCAAGGATATTCATCAGCGTAGACTTGCCCGACCCACTCGGCCCCATGATGGCCACCACCTCACCGGCTGCAATCCGCAATGAGACGCCGTTCAAAGCGTGCACCTGCCACTTGCCCATCGGGTAAATTTTGGTCAAATTCTCACCGGCCACGACCCAATCATTGGTTGTGCTTGCCTGCATCTCACCCTCCATTGCTAACCACACCAACCGAGGCACCATTTTGCATTTGCATCAGCGAATCGGGGTTCAACACAATCGCATCCCCAACCTGCAAATCACCGCTCAGCACCTGACTGTGCGTTTCAGAAGAGATGCCCAACTGAATTTTGACCGGCTGCGGCAGCCCCGCCCCACGCTGAACGAACACAACCCGCTCGCCATCCAAAATGCGCACGGCGCTGTTGGGCACCAGCAGAACATCCTGAACGTGTTGGGTCTGAATGCGCACCAGCACCGTCATTCCCGACCGAATGGACGAATCAGGATTGAGAACTTCAATCACCACCGGATAATTGACCACGCCTTGGGCGCGTTCGCCGCTCAGGCCAACCTGCACCACCTCACCCTGATACTCGCGCCCCGGCACGGCATCAAAACTTAACTGCACCGCTGTGCCCTTCTCAATAAAGTTGATGTCTATCTCTGAGATGGCAACATCCACAAACCAATGAGAACGATCCTCCAGCTGAAATGCCAGGCTACCCGGCGTCACCCAATCATCGTCTTCCACGCGCCGATCCGTAATCACACCATCAAATGGAGCCAGCAGGAATTGTTGCTCAAGCGTCATCTGTGCAGCTTGCAAGCGCGCCTGTGCTGCGGCCAACTCATCTGCCGGTGCGCCGTCTTTGATGCGTTCATAGGCGCGCTGCGCCTCAAGCAGTTGCGCCTGCGCCAGCGCAAGCTCTGCATCGGCCAGGGCCACCTCGCTGCTGCTTGGCGCGCTGGTGAGATAAGAAAGGTTGGCTTGTGCCAGGTTGCGCTGCTGAATAGCCTGCGCAAGCTGCTGCTGAGCGGTGGCGCGTTGCGGGTCACTGGCCGGGCGGTCATCCACCATATCGAAGAAGCGCTGTGCGTTGGCCACCGCCTCTTCGGCCAAAACCACATCCGCCTGTGCGCTATCCAGGGTCAGCTGCGCCACCTGACGCTGTCCATTACCAAATTGACGGCGCTTGCGTTCGGCTTTTTCCAGTGCGCTTTGCGCCTGCACCATATTTAGCTGTGCCTGTGCCCGGTTAACCTCGTTGTTGAGCAATGCATCAAGCTGTTGCTGCGCCTGATACACATCCACCTGAGCCAGCACCAAACTTTGCGGCAAACAATCCGGCGCAATGCGCGCCAATTCCTGGTCTTGGCGGACAGCATCGCCAATCGTCAGGTCGGCCACCTCGGCGCGCCCGCCCACCGACCAACTCAGCGAAGCCTGACGTGCCGGACGCACCACACCATTGGCAACCACAAACGCCGAAAGGTCGCCTTTTTCTGCAGGGGCTGTTTCAAACTTCATCGCCTGTTGCGCACTTTGAATGGACGCACAACCGCTGATCAGAATCAGCACCAACACCATTGCCACAGAAAAAATTTTGTATTTCATTTTGCCCTTTATCCATTGATGAGATTTTCCTCATCATAACAACAAAGGGCAGCACACACATCGGCCCCAAGACGCAAAACCAGACCGACTACAAGCCTATTTTTCCGTTATTCAGTCTTCGGGATCAGGCAAGCGCCAGTTAAGCCGCACGGCCATCAGGCGCATGACAACCACAACAAAGATGCCAATCAGGGTTGCCACCGATGCCATCACATTCCAACGCAGCAAAATCAGATACACCCACGCCCCAACGAACGAACAAGTCGCATAAAGCTGCGTGCTGCGGGCAAACACCACCGGAATCTGTGCACACAACACATCTCGCAAAATGCCGCCAAACACCCCGGTTATCACGCCCATCAACGCCGCAATCAGCAACGAATCTTGCATTTGAATGCCATAGCTTGCGCCAACAATGCTAAACACGCCCAACCCCAGCGCATCTGGCACCAAAATCGAGCGCGACGTCAACACCAACAGGCCCGTTGAGTAAAACGTCACCAACGCCACCAAAAACGCCCACCAGGCATACGAAGGTTCCAACACCCAAAAGACCGGCATACGACCCAGCAACACATCGCGCACCGTTCCGCCACCAAGCGCGGTAATCAGTCCAATCACACAGGCGCCAACCACATCCATCTTTTTACGGCGCGCCTCCATCACCCCCGAAACAGCCCCCGCAACCACGCCCAAATAAGCAACCGGCACAATTAACCAATCCGTAGACATATCCTTCTCCAGACCCAAAAATTCGCCCTGATTCTACCAGAAGCAGAGTAGCATTTTTCGTCATTTTAGGGTATCCTTAAGGAAAATCCACACTCCATAAAAACGATTGTTCTCAAGGAGGAAATCGTGATCAAAGACACAATCAAAGAAGCTGAACTGCGCATGAAAGGCGCTCTGGATGCATTGGAAGGAGATCTTGCCAGCATTCGCACCGGGCGTGCTAGCCCAGCCCTGGTGGAAAAAATCCCCGTCGAATACTATGGCGCCCCAACTCCCTTAATGCAACTTGCCTCCATCAGCGTCCCCGAACCGCGCGCCCTGCTCATCCGCCCATTCGACCCAACCACCTTGCGCGCCATTGAACGCGCCATCCTGGCCTCCGAACTGGGACTGACGCCCAACAACGATGGCAAATCCATCCGCCTCAACCTGCCGCCACTGACCGAAGAGCGCCGCCGCGAACTGGTCAAGGTCGTCAACAACCGTCTGGAAGAGACGCGCGTCGCCGTGCGCAATGTGCGCCGCGACATCATCAAAGACTTGCGCGAATTTGAGCATGAAAAACTCATCTCAGAAGACGACCTCAAGAAAGGTGAAGAAGAACTGCAAAAGCTCACCGACCGCATGATCCAACAAGTTGATGCCATTGGCGAACGCAAATCCAAAGAAATCATGGAGGTCTAAACAACGCTCATGAGTGAAGCAATCCCCTCCACCCCATTGCCGGCGCTGAAAAAAGTTCCCCGGCACATTGCCATCATCATGGATGGTAACGGACGCTGGGCAGCGGCGCGCGGCCTGCCACGCCTGGCAGGTCACCGTGCCGGCACCGAAAACTTACGCAACGTCATTCGCGCCTGTGTGGAATTTGGCGTTTCCTATCTAACGATTTATGCCTTCTCCACGGAAAACTGGGGCCGTCCCAACGACGAGGTCGAGGGGCTGATGCACATTCTGGAAGAAGTGATTGATAAAGAATTGACAGAACTGCATCAAGAAGGGGTGCAGCTTCGCCACATTGGCCGCATTGAACGTCTGCCGCAAGGCCTGGCCGAAAAAGTGCGCAACGCCCAAGAACTGACCCGCAACAATCAACGCCTGATTCTATGCATCGCCTGGAACTATGGCGGACGGGATGAAATCGTCTGCGCCGTGCGCCACCTGTTGGAAGCCCAAACCCCACCAGAAGCCATCAGCGAACAACTGATTAGCGATTCGCTCTTCACCGCCGGCATTCCAGACCCGGATCTCATCATCCGTACCTCCGGCGAGATGCGCATTAGCAACTTCCTCATCTGGCAGGCTGCCTATTCTGAATGGTATGTCACCCCGGTGCTATGGCCCGATTTTGGCCGCCTGGAGTTATACAAAGCCCTGCAAGACTACGAACGCCGCGATCGGCGCTTTGGCCGACTTTCGGAATGTGAGGCAAAGCCTGATGCTGCGTGAACGCGTGTTGGTGGCGTTGGCGCTGCTGATTGTCAGCGTGCTGTTCGTCTTCCTGGGCGGATGGGCCTTCACGGCCTATTTAACAGTAGTTCTCTCCATCTCCGCCTGGGAATATGCGCACATCTTTCAGACCGGCGGCTATGCCCCCTCGCGCCCGCTGCTGACCATTGGTGTTGCGTTGCTCATCCTCAGCCGCGCCGCTTTTGGCCTAACAATCAGCGCCGGCCTATTGGGCCTGTTCACCCTGGTCTCAATGACGCTACACCTGATTGCCTACGAGCGCGGCACCGAAAGCGCCGCCCTCGATTTTGTCATTGGCCTGGGCGGGCTGCTTTACCTGGGCTGGGTGGGCGGTTACCTGCTTTCGCTGCGCCAACTGCCAGAGGGGCAATGGTGGCTCTTGCTGGTTGTGCCCATCGTCGCCATTGGCGATAGCGGCGCCTATTTCATCGGGCGAGCGTTTGGCAAACATGCCCTGGCGGCGCGCCTCAGCCCCAAAAAGACCTGGGAAGGGTACTTTGGCGGGGTGGCAAGCGCCATGGTAGGCGGGCTTGTGCTGGCCCTGTTTTGGCAACGCTTCTGCCCTGCCATCACCCCCGCCCTGGGGCTGGGCTTTGGCGCGCTGCTTGGCCTGCTAACCCCGCTGGGTGACCTGGGCGAAAGTATGCTCAAGCGCTCCTTCCAGGTCAAAGATTCGGGCCGCCTGCTGCCCGGCCATGGCGGCATGTTCGACCGAATTGACTCGTGGTTATGGGCCGGCTTCCTCGGCTATTTTCTGGTGCTCTGGTTCGGTTTGTAACAGTCCGCGCGTGCGGACTGTTTTTTTTCGCCTTTGCTTTTCAGGAGGAGGAACTTTTATGATTGACACCAAACCAACTCGCAACCTGGCTTTGGAACTCGTTCGTGTAACCGAAGCGGCCGCACTGGGAGCGGCGCGCTACATGGGCCGCGGCGACAAAATCGCCGCCGACAAAGCCGCAGTTGATGGCATGAGGTTGATGCTCAACACCATTGAAATGGATGGCGTCATTGTCATCGGCGAGGGTGAAAAGGACAGTGCCCCCATGCTCTACAACGGTGAACACCTCGGCACCGGTCAACCCCCACAAGTGGATATTGCCGTTGACCCAATTGATGGCACCCGCCCATTGGCTTTGGGGCTGAACAATTCCATCGCCACCGTCGCCCTGGCACCGCGTGGCTCCATGTTCAACCCCGGCCCGTTCATGTACATGAACAAAATTGCCGTCGGCCCAGAAGCCAGAGATGTGATTGACATCGAAGCCCCCCCCGCTGAAAACTTGCGCCGCATTGCTCGCGCCAAAGGCGCCAACGTCAATGACCTGACGGTTGTCATCCTCGACCGCCCACGCCACGAAGCGCTGATCAACGAGGTGCGCAAAGCCGGCGCCCGCATCCGCCTCATCCCCGATGGCGATGTTGCCGCGGCGCTGATGACGGCCATCCCCGAAACCGGCATTGACGTATTGATGGGCATTGGCGGCACGCCCGAAGGCGTGCTAGCGGCCACCGCCATGCGCTGCACCGGCGGCGCCATCGAGGGCAAGCTGTGGCCGCGCAATCAGGAAGAAATTGACAAAGGCCGCGAGCTTGGCTACGACCCGAGTCGTGTCCTGACAATCAACGACCTGGTCTCCTCCGAAGATGTTTTCTTTGCCGCTACCGGCATCACCAATGGCGACCTGCTGCACGGCGTTGAATATTTCCGCGACGGCGCCCGCACCGAAAGCCTGGTGATGCGCGGCCTGACCGGCACTGTCCGGCGCATCATCTCCACCCACCGCATCAGCAAACTATCGCAAATCAGCGCACTGGAATACTAAAAAAATTTCCCCTCCACAAGTTGTGTGGAGGGGAAATGCTTGTGTTGGCCAGGGAACCAACAATCCGCACCGATTACTTGATCGAATAGGTGATGTTGGCGTCGGCCGTAATCACCATCTGTCCGGCTGCGATAGGCACTTCCATTTGCGCGGCCATCGCCCCGCCCTTGGCATCATAGTAGGGCATCGGGCCACCCGAGGCATACACGTTCAGCGTCTGAATCTCGCCCAGGGTCAAACCAGCCGCCGCGGCAATCTCTTCAGCCTTGGCACGTGCATCTGCAATTGCCAGGGCGCGGGCTTCCTTCTCAGCAGCTGCACGGTCGAGCACATCAAACGAAATGCCATTGATCGTGTTGGCGCCGCTGCGCACCACCGTGTCGAGCAGCTTGCCCAGGTTCTGCAGGTCGCGCACCTTCACATACAGCGTGTTATCCACCGAGAAGTAACGCCGCACAATTGTGCCATCCATGCCATATTCCTGCTGTGGATAGACGTTGAAAGCCGTTGTTTGAATGTCTTTGGCATCCACGCCCATCCCCTTCAACGCGTCGGCAATTGCTTGCGCCTGTTCGTTGTTCTTGCTCAATGCTTCGGTAACCGTATCCGCTTCGGTATGCACGCCGATATTGATATAGGCCACATCCGGCACCACATACACCTTGCCCGAACCACTAACATTGATTTGTCGCACAGGCGGCTGAGCAGCCGGGGCAATTGGTCCACAGGCAGCCAACAGGCTCACCAACAACACTGCAACCAACAATACAGAAAACTTCTTGCTCATCTTGAACTCCTTGTGTGTGTTTGTTTTGAAAAGCTAGGTTGCTATCCAGACGCTCAAGATTTGCAAAAAGTTCCCGTCGTCTTAGCGAATGACCAAAATGCCAATGGCTTGCGAAATATCCAGGTCAATTTGTGGCGAGCCACTGCCTGAACGGATGAGATTGCCCTGCCGCTCATACCCTTCCGGCAGAATGACAACCGGCAGCCCATCATAATGAATACGCACCGAGGCGTCCTCCGGCAAATCCAATTCCAGCCGTCCCACGGCGCTATCAATTTGACCGCGTAAGGGTGCGTTGGGCAAAATCAAGCGCGTGGAACCTACCGCCTGCCGGATCTTCAGTTCTTGCACCTGCAAACCGCGCAGGTCCAACTCGCCTTCCTGCAAAGCAATATCAATCTTCAAATTCAAAGGCAGCGCCGGGCTCAGCATCAGCTCCAACCGCGGCGAGCGGCTAAGCCCCCCTGGCACGGTGACCGTTGTTGCCCCATTGCTCAGGGTGTAATACGCCACCCCATCGCGATCGGTACGCGTCTCATTCCAGGTTTCGCCGCGCCCCACCGCATAGCTGCCAGCCAACAACGGTTCATCTTCAGCCCCTGCCGAAATGAACATAGGGCCGACCGCCATATTCAGCTCAACCACAGCTGATTCTGCGCCCAATAAAGGCTGCGAGAAGCTGCGCCGCTCAAGCGCTCCCCCAAAGCCGCCAAAAGCTGTCCAGGCCAGCCCGGCCACAATCAGCAGTGCTACCCCCACCCCTGCCAGACGCATCCACAATGAGCGCTCGCGCGAGAAGAGCAAATCTAGCCCCGCCGCCAACAAGAAAGCCGGCCACAAGCGGGCAAGCAACCCCAATGCCGTCCAACGCAAATAGCCCAAATTGCCCAACAACAACACTACGCCCAAAGCAACAATGATCACCGCACCAGCCCAGTTCTTGCCACGCAGCACATCATCCAACGCACCGATGATAAAGATTGCCGGCCACCAGGTCGCGAGCAAATTCCACACGTTGCCGTGCCACAACCCCAGGTTGGAAAGCAAAAACACTATCCCAATGCTCACCAACAACAACGGCCAAAACAGCCCAGGCCGATGCGAGCGGTTTGAAACGTCTTGTTCAGAATCCATTTGCACACTCATGGTTCATTCCCTTGTCCAACCATTCACTTCTTCAACGACTGATACGCCAGGTAACCGCCGACTGCAATCAGCGCCACGCCAAAGATATAACCGGTCAGGTCGAGCGCGGCAAAAAAGATCAGCAACCCCAGCGAGAACAAAATCGCTGCTGGAATCCAGGCCCAACGCATGGAATATTGCTGCTGCCGGGTCAGCAAGGCCACCAGGCCAAAGGTGATGCCCAGGCCCATCATGAAAATGCCGCCGGTTTCCAGGCCGCCGTTCAAATTACTCAGCGCCGCCACCAGCGAGATGGTCGCCAATGTGCCGCCGGGGATGATGGCCCACCAATTGCGCGGGTTGAGCAGGTAAATCAGCCAAAAGGATGCTGAAAGGAAGGCGACAAACACCACACCGCTCAAAATGCGTTCCAGCGAAGCTGGCAAAGTGGAAACAAAGATTTCGCCGCCAATGCCCAACAGCGCTAACCCGGGGATCAGCCCCCACCAGGCACGCCGGTCACGCAACGTCACCATCAAAAACGCCAGCCCGCCCATGCCAAACAACACGGTCCAGGCCCAATCGCCCAAGCGCCCCAGACCCAAAGACTGCAACAACGCCAATCCACCGACCAACACCAGGCCAATGCCCAAAATCAAACGCCAGGGATACTCATTTTTCATCTTCTCTTCTCCTTGTTTGTGCTTAGATGACTGCAATCGAACCGGCACCGGCTTCGATATGAATTTCTACACGCCGCTCCGCCGTATCATAATCCAGCGAAC
>JAIWNK010000143.1 GCA_020216845.1 Anaerolinea sp.
GTTGCCCAGGTCGAGGCGGCCATTCAGGCAGCCCTGACCCGTTCTGCCCGTCTGCGTCAGGCAATCCTCAAACGCGCCTTCCGTGGAGAATTGTAGGGGTATGGCGGTCTCGTCTGCGGCGTATGGGGATGCGTCACCAGCCATACCCCGTGACCCCCGGGGCGATTCGCGGCGGGGCATGGCGGGGCGTCGGTTGGGCGATTCCTGTTTCAAGATTGCCATGCCCCTACGGGGCGATTCGCGGCGGGGCATGGCGGGGCGTTGGTTGGGCGATTCCTGTTTCAAGATTGCCATGCCCCTACGGGGCGATTTGCGGCGGGGCATGGCGGGGCGTCGGTTGGGCGGGGCCTGTTTCAAGATTGCCATGCCCCTACGGGGCGATTTGCGACGGGGCATGGCGGGGCGTCGGTTGGGCGATTCCTGTTTCAAGATTGCCATGTCCCTACGGGGCGATTTGCGACGGGGCATGGCGGGGCGTCGGTTGGGCGATTCCTGTTTCAAGATTGCCATGCCCCTACGGGGCGATTTGCGGCGGGGCATGGCGGGGCGTTGGTTGGGCGGGGCCCGGTTTGATTTGCGGCGGGGCATGGCGGGGCGTCGGTTGGGCGGGGCCTGTTTCAAGATTGCCATGCCCCTACGGGGTGTGTGCGGACGGGCGGTGTGAGGGAATGGTGAAACGATTGATCCAAAACCGACCTAACCGCCGTTCCATTCGGTTACCCGACTACGATTACACCCAGCCGGGCGCCTATTTTGTTACCATTGTCACCTGGCAGAGGGCACCCCTTTTTGGTGTGGTTGAACATGGGGAAATGAAACTCAACCCCTTGGGGCAAATTGCTTACCGAGAATGGTTCAAACTGGTCAAGTCACAGGCGCAGATTGCGCTGAACCCGGAAGAATTTGTGGTTATGCCCAATCATATTCACGGCATCATTTGGAAATTGGCAGGGGGTACGCATCCTGTTCAGATGCCTGCCTTTGGAAGGCCAATCGCTGGATCGCTGGGGACGTGGGTTGGACAGTACAAATCTTCTGTTACTGCTTCCATCCGCAACACCCGCTACCGTGTGGATCACCTCATTTGGCAGCGCAATTATTTTGATCATATCATCCGCAATGAACGAGACCTGAGCAGAATTCGCCAATATATTGCTGAAAATCCGTTTCGATGGATTGAAGATTGTTATCATTCCACTGTTCCCCCGGAGAGACTGACCGATGAATGAATCGAACACGATTGTGCAACGTTTATGGAATTATTGCAATGTGCTGCGCGACGATGGTATGTCGTATGGCGATTACGTTGAACAGCTGACCTATCTGCTGTTCCTGAAGATGGATCACGAAAACGTGACTGCTCTAAACAAACCGAGCGCTATTCCGTCTGATTGTAATTGGGAGAGCCTGCGCAATCGCTCCGGTGATGAGCTAGAAGCTCATTACCGACATATTCTTGTCACCCTTGGGCAGGGTTCCGGCCTGATTCCGGTCATCTTCCGCAAAGCGCAAAACCGTATTCAAGACCCGGCCAAACTGCAGCGTCTGATTGAGCTGATTGACAGCGAAACCTGGATTGGCATGGATATTGACGTGAAAGGTGAAATTTACGAAGGGCTGCTGGAAAAGAACGCGCAAGATACCAAATCGGGTGCTGGGCAATACTTCACCCCGCGCCCGCTCATTCAGGCGATTGTCGAGGTCATGCGTCCGATGCCGGGGCAAACCATTTGCGATCCGGCATGTGGCACAGGTGGTTTTTTGCTGGCCGCGCATGAGTACATTGCCCGCTCTGCTACACTGGATAGCGAGCAGTGGTGGCACCTGAATCATCAGGCCTTGCATGGCTGGGAGATTGTGGATAACACCGCCCGCCTTTGCGTGATGAACCTGTATTTGCATGGTATTGGTGCCAATGGCAATGGTTCACCGATTCGTGTGGCAGATAGCCTGGCGGCACACCCCGGCCAATATTTTGACATAGTGCTGACCAATCCGCCTTTTGGCAAGAAGAGCAGCGTGACCGTTGTGACCGAAAACGGTGAGTTGACCCGTGAGGCGCAGGGCATTTTGCGGGATGATTTTTGGGTTTCGACCAGCAACAAGCAGCTTAACTTCGTTCAGCATGTGCGTAGCATTTTGAAACAGAATGGTCGCGCGGCGGTTGTTGTGCCGGATAATGTTCTGTTTGAAGGTGGGGCTGGCGAAACGCTGCGTCGCCGCTTGCTGCACGAGTGTGATGTGCATACTCTGTTGCGCTTGCCGACCGGCATTTTCTACGCTCAGGGTGTCAAGGCCAATGTGCTGTTCTTTGACCGAAAACCGGCTAGCGAAAGTCCTTGGACGCGTCAGCTGTGGATTTATGATCTGCGCACCAATCAAAACTTCACTCTCAAGACGCGCACACTGACACGCAGTGACCTGGATGAATTTGTTGCTTGCTACAAGCCGCAAAATCGTTCTGAGCGGCAGCCAACCTGGAGCGCGGAAACTCCGCAGGGCCGTTGGCGGGTTTTTTCGTATGAGGAACTGATTGCGCGCGACAAGGTCAACCTGGATATTTTTTGGCTGCGTGATGAAGCAATGGAAGACTCAGACCATTTGCCCGAACCGGATGCGTTGGCGCGCGAAATTTTGCAGGAGCTGGAATCGGCGTTGGAGCAGTTCCGCGGGGTGAGTGCTGAACTGGAGGATGACTAAGCAGCTTTAGGGCTGCACTTCCTGGCTCATGGCGTCCAACTGTTGCAAGATGGCCGGGATTTTCTCCTGGCTGCTATAGGGTTGCCGCAGCTGCCAGGCGGCATCTTCCAGCAGGTGACGGACGGTGCGCCATGAGGCCAGGGCTGGGGCAGGGCGGGCGGCTTCCAGGCTTTGCATCAACGGCTGCCAGGCGGTTTGTGTGCTGCGCACAGTGCTGAGCAGATCCCAGGCGCTGCGGCTGAGCGGCAACCCATCGGCGGCTTGGGCCAGGCGGGCATGTTGGCTGGTCTCCAACATCCAGCGGGTGAAGGCCCAGGCGGCCAGTTGGCGGGGCGGGGTGGAGGCGAACAGGGCGTAGGATTGGCCATGCGTCAGCAGCAGGCTGGTTTGTGCTTGGGTGGGGAAGGGCAGGATAACCCAGGCATCTTGATTGTTGGCGCGCGCCATCAGGCGGCTTTGCAGGCTCAGGTCGCCTGCTTCGCCGGTGAAGAGGATGGCTTGCCGGTTGGCAAAGGCCTGATTGGGGGTGACGCTGCGATTGACCCAGGCGCAGTTTTGATCTAACAACCCGCGCCAGAATTCAAATGCGGCTTGTGCCTGACTGCTTTGAAAGGTGTAGGTCTGATTGTCCGTGGCGGGGATGCCCTGCCAGTCAAACGCCCACAGCCAACCGAGCAAGGTCAGGGCGTCGCTATCCAAAACCCAGCCGCCCAGGCCGTCGTTGTCGGGGTTGGCATCGAGGCGCAGGGAACGGGCGGAGGCGCAGGCAATGTTGCGAAATTCCTTGGGGGTGCGCGGCGGGTTGGGAAAGCCCAATTCGTTGGCCCAGGTTTGGTTGTAATAGATGACACGGGCGGTGCGCAGGGCGGGGACGCTCCATTGGCCGGTTTCGTTGCTGTTTTCAAGCCAAAAGGTGGGGTAGAACTCGGCTTGTTGTGCGGCGCTGAGCCCCCAGGTGGGGTCTTGCAGGTAAGGGGTCAGGTTGACAAGCGGAATGCCCGCTTTTTGCCAGGCGTTGATTTGGTCGGGGGTGCTGGCGATCAGGTCGGGGGCCGTGCCGGTGGCCAGAGCCAGGGCGGCAGCATCGGAGAGGGCCGCATTGCCGCCCAGGGCGCGTACCTGCACGCGGATGCCCCAGGGGTTGCTGGCGTTGAATTCTTCGGCCATGGCCTGGGCCTGAATGGCGGCTGCGCCGGGCCAGGGATGCCAGAATTCAATCGTCTGCCCGTTCAATTCTTGGGGTGGCAGGGTGGCAATGGGGGTGGGGGTGACGGTGGCGATGGCGGTCGGTGCCAGGGTGATGCTGGGCAGGGTTGGGCCGGGTTGCAGCGCGGTGGGTGTGGCAGAGGGCGGCACGGCGCTGGGGAGGGCGCCGGTTTGGCAGGAGAGCAAGAGCGCCAAGAGGAACAGGGAAATGGTCAATCGAAGTCGGTGGGCCATTCGGGGTGTCGCAGGTGTTCAAACAGGCGTTGCAGCACTTCGGGGGTTGTGCGTGCCAGGGAAAGGGGCGGGATGTCATCCTCCGCAAAGAATTGCGCGCCATCGGTTTCGATGCTGGTGCTTGCCTCGCCGCCGAGCAGGGCGCAACGGAAGATGAGCTTGTAGGTGTGGAAGAAGCTGGGCGGGTAGCCATGCTGTGTGCGGTCTTGCAGGGCAAGCAGCTTTTCGGCGCGCACGCGATAGCCGGATTCTTCCCATACTTCGCGTTCAACCGCCTGACGGGGCGATTCGCCCAGGTCAATCCAACCGCCGGGCAAGGTCCATCTGCCATCAGCGTGCTCTTTGACGAGCAGGACCTTGCCATCCTGAAAGACGGCACCGCGCACATCCAGTTTTGGGGTGGCATAGCCGCTTTGCGCGTCGAGCACTGCCTGAACCGTTGGCTGCGGGACTTGCGCCCCGGCAGCCAACAGTTCGGCGGCAATGGTTTGAATTTGGTGATAGCGTTCGATATCGAACGGGTTTTGCGTGTAGGTCAGGCCGGCTTGGGCAATCGAATGCAAGCGGCGCGCCCAGCCCAACCAATCGGAGGGTGGAATGCTCATTGTTAGCTGCGCAATTTGGCGCCCAGTTCTTGTTCCAGGCGGCGGATGATGCGTTGACGGATTTTGGCCGCTTCGGCATCGGTGAGGGTGCTATCCATGGACTGATAGGTGAGGCGATAGGCCAGGCTCTTCTTGCCGCTGCCGAGGGCCTGACTGCGGAAGACATCGAACAGGCGCACATCGCTGAGCAAGGCGCCGCCGGCCTGACGGATGACCGCCTCGACGCGTTCGCCGGGCAGTTCTTCTTCGACGACGATGGCCAAATCTTCCAGCACGGGCGGGTAAATGGGCACGGGGCGGGTTTCGCGACGGGTGGTGGTATGCGCCAACAGGGCGGCCAGGCTCAGCTCAGCGGCCAGCACAGGCGGGGTGTTGGGCAGGTCGAAGCGCGCCTGTGTTTCGGGGTGCAGGGCGCCCATCACGCCCAGGCAGGTTTCTTCGGCGTACAGTTCGGCGCATTGGCCGGGGTGAAAGCCGGTGCGTTGTGCGGGCACGAAGCGCACGGCGATGTGCAGGGCCTCGAAAACGCCCTCCAACACGCCTTTGAGGTCGTAGAAGTCGAACGCTTCGTTGTTGTTGTGGTTCCAGGTGGAGGGCAGGCGTTGCCCAAACAGGGCCAGGGCCAATTGTTGGGGTTCATCGGGCAGTTGCTGCCCTTCGACCGGCCAGAAGACGGGCCCAATTTCGAAGCAGGCGATGCGGTTGCGCAGGCGGGCGTTTTTCTCCAGCGCTTCGAGGACGGAGCTGAGCAGGCTGCGGCGCATGACGCTGCGTTCCGGCGTGAGCGGGTTCTTGAGGCGAATGTAGGCCTGCTCGGGTTGTTCGCCGATCAGGCGGGCTTCACGCTCCGTCGAGGTCAGGCGATAGCTGATCAGCTCTTGCATGCCCTGACGGGCCAAAACCTGACGGACGGTTTCTTCCAGCGCCAGGTGTGGCAGGGGGCGCATTTCGGGCAACGTATCCGAGAGGCGGCGGAAGGGGATTTGATCGTAGCCGATCATGCGGGCGATTTCTTCAATCAGGTCGGCGATGCCGGTCAACCCTTCACCAATATCCAGGCGGTGCGGTGGGGTTTGGGCTTCAACACAGTCGCCATGCACCTGACAGGTGAATTCGAGCCGTTCGAGCAGGGCGGCAATTTGGGCGGCAGGCAGGTGCAGGCCGAGCAGGCGCTGCACGTCGGTTTCGCTGATGCGCACGAGCGGGTCGTGCGGAGGGTTGGGGTATTGGTCAAGGATGCCCTGGGCAATTTCGCCGCCGCTCCAGGCGACGATGTTTTCCAGGCCCCATTCGAGGGCCGGGTGTGCCAGGGCGGGGTGAACGCCGCGTCCGAAGCGGTAGCCGGCCTCGGAGCTGATGTGCAAGGCGGTGGTCGTGCGGCGCACATTGACGTAATTCCAGCTCGCTGCTTCCAGCAGGACGGTGCGGGTTTCAGGGGTCACTTCGCTTTCCAGCCCGCCCATCACACCGGCCAGGGAGAGTGGCCCGGCTTCATCGCAAACCAGGATGGTGTAGCTTTCCAGGGTGTGCTCTTGGCCATCGAGGGTGGTCAGCTTTTCGCCGGGGGTGGCGGCGCGGGTGCGGATGACGGGGGCTTTGCCACCGGCACGGCGCACCAACACGTCGTAATCGAAGGCGTGCAGCGGTTCGCCGAGGGCCAGCATGACGTAGTTGGTGGCGTCTACGACGTTGTTGATGGGGCGCATACCGGCCAGGCGCAGGCGACGCTGCACCCAGGCGGGGCTTGGGCCAATGCTGACGCCGCGCACCAGGCCGAGCAAGAAGCGCGGGTTGAGGGTTGGGTCGCTAATTTCCAGCGATACGGCGCCTGCAAGGCTCTCGCCGCTGTATTGTGGGCGCGGTTGCGGCTTGCGCAGCGGTTGGCCAGTGAGGGCAGCAAGCTCGCGGGCGACGCCCAGCACACAGGCGTTGCGGATCATGTTGGGCAGGATGTTGATTTCAAAGACGGCATCGCCGAGGTAGTCTACCAGGGGGGTGCCGGTGGGGGCGTCTTCTTCCAGGAAGAGAATGCCTTCGTGTTCTTCTGAAATGCCCAGCTCTTTTTCGGAGCAGACCATGGAATAGGATTCGACGCCGCGAATCTTGGCGCGTTTGAGCGTGGTCAACACCTGTCCGGGCTGATGGCCGTCGTAGATGCGGGCACCTTCTTTGGCATAGGCCACTTTGAGCGGTTTGGGCAGCGGGCCTTGCCCTTTGTAGGGGAAGAGATTGGGCGCGCCGGTCAGCACGAGATGCTCTTGTTGGCCATCGTGCAGGCGGCAGAGCACCAGGCGGTCGGCGTTGGGGTGCGGTTGCACTTCGTCAATTTGGGCGACGACGATTTTGTCGGCATCCCAACTGAGGCCGCTGACCTTGTATTCGCGCCGCAGGGTTGCATCCTGTTCATAGGGGTTGGGCAGCCCAATCAGGGTAATTTCTTCCACTTCCATGCCGGCATTGGTCAGAAGACGGGCAATTTCGAGCAGGGGCAGGTTGAGGTCAATGTAATCTTTCAACCACGAAAGGGGGATTTTCATGGGAGGTCTCCTTGTTGAATTTAGAACTGTTCGAGGAAGCGCAGGTCGCCGCCGAAGAAGTAGCGAATGTCGCTGATGCGATATTTGAGCATGGCAATCCGTTCGGGGCCAAGCCCGGCGGCAAAGCCGGTGAAGCGGGCCGGGTCATAGCCGCCGTTGCGCAGCACGACCGGGTGCACCATGCCGCAGCCGCCAATTTCGAGCCAGCCGCCGCCTTTGCAAACGGTGCAGCCCTTGCCGCCGCACAGGAAGCATTCGATGTCAATTTCGGCGCTTGGCTCGGTGAAGGGGAAGTAGGAGGGGCGCAGGCGGACGTGCACCTCGGCGCCGAACATGCGCCGGGCGAAGTCGGTTAATGTGCCTTGCAAATCGCCGAAGGTGATGTTTTGGCCGATGGCGAGCAGCTCAACCTGATTGAACTGCGATTCGTGGCTGGCGTTGGTTTGTTCGTAGCGATAGGTCATGCCGGGCAGGATGACGCGCAGCGGGTTGGGGGCCATCTGACGCATGGCACGGATTTGGCCGGGGGAGGTGTGCGTGCGCAGGACAACGCCGGGGCGGGTGGTGTGGAAGGTATCCCACATGTCGCGTGCCGGGTGATGGGCGGGGATGTTGAGCAGCTCGAAGTTGTTTTCGTCGCTTTCCACTTCGGGGGAGCGGTAGACTTGAAAACCCATTTCGCCAAAGATGGCGCAGATTTCGGCCAGGATTTGTGTGGAAGGGTGCAGGTGACCAAGCGGCAGGCGACGGCCAGGCAGGGTGACATCCACCCGTTCGCTGCTGAGACGTTGTTGCAAGCTGCTGGCTTGCAATTCCTGCCGCCGGGCTTCGTAGGCGGCTTCAAGCGTCAGTTTGACCTGATTGGCAGCCTGGCCAATTTGTGGGCGCAGCTCTTTGGGGAATTGTGGCAGGCGGCTGAAGAACAGCATCACCGGCGCGGTGCGCCCCAGGTGCGCGTTGCGCCAGGCTAGCAGCTCGGCTTCGTTTTGCACCGTCTGCAAGGCGGTGAGGGCTTGCTGTTGGGTTTGTTCCATCTCGGCGCGGATGGCGGCTTCTTCGGACATGATACCTCCTGAAAAAGGTAGATGAACTGGATTTAAATAAACTCCCCGCCCGGCAAGGGGCGGGGGGGAAGGGCCCGCGGTACCACCCTTGTTGGCTGCGAATGCAGCCCGCTTTCAGTCAACGGCCTTTGGGGGCGATTGACCAGCCTGGTTAACGCTGGCAGGGCGGCTCCGACTACTGACCTCAGCGATGAGGATGTTCCCCGGAGCGGCTCGGGAGGGAACTTGGCTCAGTTTCTGCCCGGCTGGGGTTTCAGTCTATGCCCCGGCCTCCCTGATGGTTTCCACTGAGTTACTTTCCTCCGTCATAGCCGTTGTTGGAGGGTTTGATTGGCCTAATTATTGCCGCGAATGGGGCGCTTGTCAAGGGTCATGGGTTGTCCGGCGGGGTGGTGTGCAAGGATGTGTTCGCCATCAGCTCAAGCACGTTCAGCACAGCGGAGTTATCGAGGTCGCCCCAGCCGTGTTCAAGCATGGCGGCAAAGAGTTGTGCATCGAGAGCGGCGGAGGGCAGGGGAATGCCGTATTCGCGCGCCGTTTCGAGGATGATGTTGAGGTCTTTGGCCTGCATTCGGGCTTTGAAGCCTGGCTGACGGTTGCCGGCAAACAGGCGCGGCGGTTTCACGTCCAGCGTCCAGCATTGGGCAGCGCCGCCGCGAATGGCCTCGACCACTTTTTGCGGGTCGGCCACGGCTTTTTGGGCAAAGAGCAGCAATTCGGCCATGGCAACCATTTGTGCAGCAACCATGATCTGATTGGCCGCTTTGGCAATTTGTCCGGCACCGCTTTCGCCGACGTGGGTAATCGTCTTGCCGACGGCTAACAGCGCCGGGCGGACGCGTTCGAGCGCTTCGGCAGGGCCGCCGACCATGATGGCCAGCGTGCCGTTGCGGGCGCCAATGTCGCCGCCGCTGACGGGAGCATCAAGGCAGGCGACGCCGTGTTCGCCCAGTACCTGGGCGATGGTGCGGGCGGTGGCGGGCTTGATGGTGGAATGATCCACGAAAATCAGGCCGGGGTGGGCCCCTTCGATCACGCCCTGCGGGCCAAGCGCCACCTGTTGCACGTCGGGCGAGTCGGGCAGGTTGGTGAAGACGACATCTACCTGAGCGGCGACTTCGGCGGGGCTGCTGGCGCGCTGTGCCCCTTCTTGCACCAATTCGTGCACGGCAGCCTGACTGCGGTTGTGCACCACGAGCGGAAAGCCTGCTTTGAGCAGGTTGCGGGCCATGGATTTGCCCATCAGGCCCAGACCGATGTATCCAAGTTTGAGCATTGCGGTTCCTTTCAGCCGAGTTGTTGGTGCAGTTTGGCGGCGGTTTGGCGATAGGCATCCAGTTTCTGGCGCTCTTTTTCGACCACAGCAGCCGGTGCTTTTTGGGCAAAGGGGCTGCTGAGCAGTGCCTCCAGGCGGGCAATTTGCTGCTCTGTTTCGGCGAGCTCAGCTTGCAGGCGGGCGCGTTCAGCTTCGGCATCAACAGCGTCGGCCAGCAGCAGGTAGATTTCAATGCCGGAGACGACCAACGCGGCGGCATCGCTGGGCTTTTCGGGCAGGTCCTCGACCAGGCGCAGGGTTTGTGGGTCGAGCTGTGCCAGGCTGCACAGCAAGGGGCGCTGTTCTTCGAACAGGGCGGTGCGGTCGCCGGTGACCAGG
>JAIWNK010000144.1 GCA_020216845.1 Anaerolinea sp.
ATGGCGTTGATGCGCTTGCCCGGCGGCACTTTCTTTTCGGCGCGGGCGTTGCGGATGGCGCGGATCGTGTCTTGGAGCAGGCTAAAATCGTTGATTTTTTGCCCTTCCCAGCCTTCGGGCGGGTTGGCCTCTGGCCAGCGGCTGATGATGAGGGCTTCGCCCCAACCTTCGGACGGGGTGTAGATGCCGCTTTCCTGGCAGGCGGTCTTCAGGTGACCCCACAGCTCTTCGGTGACGAAGGGGATGAAGGGGTGCAGCAGGCGCAGGCAGGTATCAAGGACGCGAGCCAGGGTTTGGGCGGTGTAGAAGGCGCGGTCGCCACCTTGCGCCAATTGCAGTTTGGCAATTTCTACGTACCAATCGGCAAATTCACCCCAGAAGAATTCATACATTTGTCGTCCGGCTTCGCCATACTGATAGTTTTGGAACAGGCGCTCAACGTCGCTGAGCAGGGCTTGCAGGCGCGCCCAAATCCATGAATCGGCCAGCGTCCATTGCGGGGCGGCCTGTGCCTGTGTGGGGGCCTGGGCGAGGGCGCTGATGGTGAAGCGCCCGGCGTTCCATAGTTTGTTGGCGAAGTTGCGGTTGGCCTCGACTTTTTTCAGGCTCAGGTTGGCGTCACTGCCGGGGGTGGAACCGACGAGCAGGGTGAAGCGCAGCGCGTCGGTGCCCATCTCATCCATGACGGTGAGCGGGTCAATCACGTTGCCTTTGGTCTTGCTCATCTTTTGGCCGTGTTCATCGCGGATGAGGCCGTGCAGGTAGATGGTGTGGAACGGCACCTGACCGGTGAATTCCAGGCTGAACATGATCATGCGCGCCACCCAGAAGAAGAGGATGTCGTAGCCGGTTTCCATGATGGAGGTGGGGAAGAAGTAGCGCAGGTCGGGGGTGTTTTCTGGCCAACCGAGGGTGGAGAAGGGCCACAAGCCGGAGGAGAACCAGGTATCCAACACGTCGGGGTCTTGCTCAATGCGGGTGCTGCCGCAATGTGCGCAGGCGCTTGGGTCTTCACGGGTGACTGTCACCTGATTGCAGTCGGCACAGTACCAAACGGGGATGCGGTGTCCCCACCAGAGCTGACGGCTGATGCACCAATCTTCGATGTTTTCCAGCCAGTTGAAGTAGATTTTGGTGAACCGTTCGGGCACGATGCGGATGCGTTCGTCGCGCACAGCGGCCAGGGCGGCTTCGGCCAGGGGTTGAATGCGGATGAACCATTGGGTGGAAATCATCGGTTCAATGATTTCGCCGCCGCGTTGCGAGCGCGGCACGTTGAGGGTGTAGGGTTCTTCGCGCAGCACCAGGCCGGCGGCGCGCATATCTTCCCAAAGTTTCTTGCGACACTCAAAGCGATCGAGCCCGGCGTAGATGCCGCCGTTCTCGTTGATGGTGGCATCCAGGTTGAGGATGTTGATCATGGCCAGGTTGTGGCGTTGGCCAATTTCGTAGTCGTTGGGGTCGTGCGCTGGGGTAATTTTCAGCGCGCCGGTGCCAAATTCGCGCGTGACGTAGCTATCGGCGATGACCGGGATGGCGCGCCCGAGCATGGGCACGCGCACTTTGCGCCCAACAAAGCGCTGATAGCGTTCGTCATCGGGGTGGACGGCAACGGCGGTGTCGCCGAGGATGGTTTCGGGGCGGGTGGTGGCAACGGGGATGTATTCTTCCGGGTTGTCATCCAGCACGTATTTGAAGTGATAGAGGAAACCGGCTTCTTCGCTGTATTCGACTTCCAGGTCAGAGACGGCGGTGCGCAGCCCCGGTGACCAGTGAATCATGCGCGGGCCGCGGTAGATGAGGCCTTTTTCGTATAGGCGCACGAAGGCTTCGCGCACGGCGCGCGATAGGCCTTCGTCGAGGGTGAAGCGTTCGCGGCTCCAATCGCAGGAGGCGCCCAAACGGCGGATTTGGCCGGTGATGCGCCCGCGATAGGTGTCTTTCCATTGCCAGGTGCGGCGCAGAAATTCCTCGCGCCCCAGGTCTTCGCGGCGCAGGCCTTCGCGGGCCAGGGCCTTTTCTACCTGTAGCTGTGTGGCAATGCCAGCATGATCGGTGCCGGGCAGCCAGAGGGTGGGGATGCCTTTCATACGGGCGTGGCGGATCATCAGGTCTTCCATTGAGACGAACATGGCATGGCCAAGGTGCAGCTCACCGGTGACGTTGGGCGGGGGAATGGAGATGACGAAGGGCCGTCGGCTTGGGTCGAAACCGGGCTTGTTGGGGTCGTTGGTGGGGGCAAAGTAGCCTTGCGCCTCCCACCAGGCATAGAGGCGCTGCTCGGCGGCAGCAAAGTCATAGGTTTTTGGCAGTTCGGTCATGTCGTTCACCTTTTGGATGTGGTGCGCAGCGTAGGGCGGCGCGGATGGATATAACAAAACAGCCCTGTCCAACAGAGGACGAAAGGGCTGCTTCCGCGGTACCACCTCTATTCGCCGATTGCTCCGGCGCACTTCTCCCAACGGGTTCATTGGGATTGCGCTGTAACGGGCTTACCCGTGCCGTTCTACTCTCTCAGCGGGTGAGATTTCTTCAGCAGTTGCCGCCAAACGACCTTCAACCAGGACGCTGTTGAGAAGGCTTTCAGCCGGGGCCTTCGTTTCTGTCAACCGGTCACAGGTTTACTCCTTTTGGCCTGATTGATTATATATGCGGCGCGGCAAAGTTGTCAAGAGAAGAATCTGAAATTCAGACATGAGTTGGGACAGGGAGGTGAACGATAGCAGCGAACGATTGCAACGCACAGTTGATAATCGCTTGCCACTCACGGGCTGGAAGTCGCCGTTTCTGTTTGAGAAAAATAAACAAACCGGAATAGCGCACCATTTCTTGCCTATCTTGTGCGGAACGAGATTAACACGCTCATGTGGGTGGGTCGGCAGCCCATACAGACAGGCGGTTTCGCAGGTTTTCCCCAACCGGAGAGCAATGGCATAACCCAATAGCAGGAGTGCCAGCATCTTTTCCATGTTCTCCTGCCGCTTGTTCATTAGCCGGGTCATCCACAGCAGTCCCTTCAAATCGCGGAAGGTCTGTTCGGTTCTTATTCGCGCGAGATATATCTGCCATGCGCACTCGGGTTCGAGATTGGATCACCAACAGCGGTTCAGCCAGACCCTTCTTCCACACGCCGATCAGGTTCACGCACACCTTACTCTTGTACCACACTGCCGAGTGAATGACCTTTTCGCCCGGTGAGAGCGATAAGACCACTTCCTTGCCGTCTGCATCCCAGAACTTGGACGGATGGCTGCGGCTGCCCAGGTTCAGCCGAATAACAAATAGTGCATATATTAAAGCGACCCTTTTTACGAAAACTATCCGACTAAATATATGCGATCAAAAGGAGAGCGAAATGAAATGCTTTATATGCAATGGATATCACTCATTTGGGGAAAGTTGTCCGGGAGACAGCTCCAATAATTTTTTATCCAACTTGCGCATCCCGTCCTACGAACCTCCACCCATGATTGAGTTTAGCAAACCCAAATTTGAGCCTATCCTGCCATCCTACGAGCTGCCCAAGCCTACATTTGATTTTCTTTCAAGACCTGAACCACTTATTCCGCCACCTTCACCAGTTTATAACATCAATCACGATCTCATCGGATATAAACCCGAGTTTGAAAATCACATATATGTGGGGTTGGGTAGTAATGTAGAGCGCCTTGAAATTAATCCTGGAGGTTCTGTTCGAGATTCAATGGGGAATCTTGTTGGCCAATGGGGGCCTCTAAACACCATTTGGCCGACAAACCTCCCTTCGACTCCAGATTATGGTCCGCCTCAGTCCACTCCTGATGTTTGGGATCCTGGATATTCACCAATGAAGCCTTTCGGCTAGAATCAAATTTTTTTGGTCCCTGTTGTAAGACCCAAAGTGGATTTATGTATTACTTTGGGTTTCTTTTTTTATCGATTACAAACATTTTGGCAAGAAAAAAGGTTGCATAATCTCATCTATTTTACCGAAGAAGGCCTTTTTTTGTTTTTGTCAATCAAGCTTGTGAATGCCGTGGAACTTCAGACATAACTCTTGACAAAGTGCCAAAAACGTCTATAATCATGCAAAATTAACAAACAAAAAAGACGTTGAAGAGGACGAGTAGATGTCAAACCGACGCTACAGAGAGCAGCAGATGGTGAGAAGCTGTGCGAACGATGACATTGAATGGACCTCGGAGTTGCAGGGCGAACGCTGAAAGGTCAAGTAGCCTGTGCCGGAGCTGCCACCGTTATCAGGGCAAAGGGTATCGCGGCTTGCCGCCGTACCCGCAAGAGTGAGGCTGGCTTTTTCTTCCCTGTGTTGCTGATCACCAGGGAATTTTTTTATGAGCCACCGGCCAGCCTAACCGGGGTGGCACCACGGACATGGAAACACGTTCGTCCCCTTTGGGACGAGCGTGTTTTTTTGTTTGTCCCGTTCGTAAACCAACTTACTTTTACACAACAAAAAGGAGAGAGAAAATGTCTGATACGGTTCGTTTCTTACTTGGCGAGAATGATATTCCGCGTTTTTGGTACAACGTTAATGCGGATAATGCCGTTCCGCCGGCGCCGGTCTTGAACCCGATGACGTTTGAGCCGGTCACGCCCGATTTTCTGTCGGCGCTGTTTCCCATGCCGTTGATTGAGCAGGAAATTAGCACCGAGCGTTATATTGAGATTCCGGAAGAGGTGCGTGAGGTGTATAAGCTGTGGCGACCGACGCCGCTGATTCGGGCGCGCGGTCTGGAAAAAGCGCTCAACACACCGGCGCATATTTACTACAAGTACGAAGGGGTTTCACCTTCTGGCAGTCACAAGTCCAACACGGCGGTGGCGCAGGCTTTTTACAACAAAATCAGCGGCACCAAGGCAATGACGACCGAAACCGGTGCCGGTCAGTGGGGCTCGGCGTTGGGCATGGCCTGTCAGATGTATGGCATGGCGTTGGAAGTCTATATGGTCAAGACTTCGTATCAGCAAAAACCCTATCGGCGCTTTTTGATGGAAACATATGGGGCGCAGGTGTTTGCCAGCCCAACCGACTTGACCGAGGCCGGACGGAAGATTTTGGCAGCGGACCCGCATTGCCCCGGTTCGTTGGGCATTGCCATTTCGGAGGCGGTGGAAGTGGCGGCCATCTCGGGTGGCACCAAGAAGTATGGCTTGGGGTCGGTGTTGAACCATGTGCTGTTGCATCAAACGGTGATTGGCGAAGAAGCGCTCAAGCAAATGGATATGGCCGGCGAATATCCGGATGTGGTGATTGGTTGCGTGGGTGGCGGTTCGAACTTTGCCGGAATTGCCTTCCCGTTCTTGCGCGAAAACCTGCGCAACGGACAGCGCACCCGTCTGTTGGCGGTTGAGCCTTCGGCAACCCCTTCGCTGACGCGGGGTGTGTATGCGTTTGATTATGGCGATACGGCGGGCATGGCGCCGATTGTCAAGATGTATACCTTGGGGCGCGACTTCATGCCGCCGGAGATTCACGCCGGTGGGCTGCGCTATCATGGCATGGCGCCAACGTTGTGTTCATTGTATGATCAGGGGCTGATTGAGGCGGTGGCGGTGAAGCAGTTGGATGTCTTCGACGCGGCGGTGTTGTTCACCCGGTGTGAAGGCGTGTTGCCCGCCCCTGAATCATCCCATGCCATTCGCGCAGCCATCAACGAGGCCTTGGATGCGCGCGAGAAGGGCGAGAAGCGTGTCATTCTTTTCAACCTGTCGGGGCATGGGCATTTTGACCTATCGGCTTATCATGCCTATTTGGACGGGGCTTTGGAGAACGACGACTTGCCCGAAGATGCGTTGCGTGACATTCCCTCGCACTTGCCCAAGATTGATTTGCAAAAATTGGGCATTCAGTAACAGTTGCTTGAGCTGCCCTGCCGATCCCTCCGTCGGCAGGGCAGCTTTTTGAATGAAACTGGCAGGATGGCGGCTGGAACTGTGCTTTTGGGGTGGGCTTATCTTTGCGTCAGGGTTTGATTTGGGGTATACTCAGAGCGTTCATTCTCTCTGAGGAGTTTTATTTTGAAACGAGCGGTCAGCATCAGCATTGGTTCTGGGCGGCGTGATAAAGTGTTGCAAATGCAACTGCTGGGTCAGACCATTCAGCTGGAACGCCGCGGCACAAATGGCGATTTGGCCGAGGCGGAACGCATGTTTGGCGAGCTGGATGGGATGGTGGATGCTTTTGGCCTGGGGGGAACGGATTTGGGCTTGCGCGTGGCGGACCGGTGGTATCCGATGTATTCGACTGCGCGCGTGGTGCGCAGGGTGCAACGTACACCGGTGGTGGATGGCACCGGGCTGAAGGTGGTGTTGGAGAATCGGGCGCCGCGCCTCATCGAAGAGCAATTGGGCGTGTCGCTGCGTGGCAAGCGTGTGTTTGTGTTGACAGCCGTGGATCGGTGGGGGCTGAGTCACGCCTTTGTGCAGGCGGGTTGTGATTGCGTCTTCGGCGATTTGTTGTTTTCGTTGGGCTTGCCGTTTGTCTTGCGCAGCGAGGCGGCCATCCAAAATCTGGCGCGAGTGATGATGCCGGTTGTGCTGCGCTTGCCGTTTCATTGGATTTACCCAACCGGCAGCGCTCAGGAAAAACGTACACCAGCCTATCAACGTTATTTTGAGCAGGCGGACATCATTGCCGGGGATTGCCATTACCTGCGCCGCTACATGCCGGAGCGTTTGCCCGGTAAGATTTTGGTGACCAATACGACGACGGAAGAAGACCGCGCCTTTTTTGCCGCTGCGGGTGTTCGGGCATTGGTGACGACAACACCGGTGATCGAAGGGCGCTCGTTTGGTACGAATGTGATGGAGGCGGCTTTGATTGCTTGTGTGGGTCGTTCGCAACCGGTGGATTATGCTCATGCGGACGATTATTTTGATTTTCTGGCGCAATTGTTGGATCAAGCACGAATTGCACCACAAGTTCAGGAGTTGTCATGAATGTTCTGATTACTGCTGGCGGACGGCCTTTGCCGAATGAGCCACTCTATGCTGAAACACAGGGGCGCTATAAGGCCATGTTGGAGATTGCCGGGAAACCGATGATTCAGTGGGTGTTGGATGCGGTTAGCGCTTCCTCCTCTGTTGAACGGATTGTGGTTGTGGGGCTTCCGGCGACGACGGATGTTGGCAATTGCCCGAAGCTGGCCGCACTGATTGACGATCAGGGCGACATGGTTTCGAATGTGATGGCCGCTGGCAATGAGGTGCTGCGCCTTGCACCGGATGCGCAGCAGGCTGTGTTGATGAGTTCAGATATTCCAGCGATTTCGACCGAGGCGCTGGATTGGTTGTTGCAGCAAATGTCCGGCAGTGAGGACGATATTTTTTATACGGTTGTTGAGCGTTCGGTCATGGAACGCCGTTTTCCGGGGTCGAATCGTACCTATGCACACCTGAAGGGGCTGGAAGTGTGCGGCGGCGATGTGTTTGGCTTTCGCCTCGACCTGGTGCGCAATCCGAAGCCGATTTGGCAAAAAATGGTGGATACGCGTAAGAATCCGTTGCGTCAGGCGGCTTTGTTTGGCTTCGATACGATGTTCTTGCTGATGTTGCGGCAGCTTTCGTTGGAAGAGGCGGAGAAAATGGTCGGGCAACGCCTTGGGTTGCGGGGGCGGGCCTTGCTGACGCCTTATGCTGAGATGGCAATGGATGTGGATAAGCCGCATCAATTGGCGATTTTGCGTGAGCAATTGAGTGTTGCGAGGGGCGCATGAGGCTGGAAAAACTGTTGCGTTGGGATGTGCGCCTTTCGGAGCAATTGCGCGTGTCGCCGCAGCAGCGCTGGCGTTGGCGCTGGGAGGCGTTTTTGGCGCATTCGGGCGATTCGTGGTTTTGGGCGCTGGCGATGGGCTTGATTTGGCTGAGTGATTGGAGCAGTCCCTGGCACCGTCGGGCGGCTTTGCTGGGAATTGGCATTGTAGTTTTGGCGGTGCTGGTGTTGGCCATCAAGTTCCTGGTGCGCCGTCGCCGTCCTGAGGGGGAATGGGGGCAGATTTATCGCAGCACCGATCCGCATTCGTTTCCTTCTGGTCATGCGGCACGGGCAGCTCTGTTGACGGTGATGGCTTGGGGGCTTGGGCCGTTGTGGTTTTCGATCGTTGTTACGTTGTGGCTGCCGCTTGTCAGCCTGGCGCGTGTGCGCATGGGCGTTCATTATTTGTCGGATGTGTTGGCAGGGGTGGTGTTTGGCGCTTTGGCGGGCTTGGGCATGTTGGCTGTTCAGCCGGTGTTGCTGACGAGCTTCCCGTTTTTGTTTTAATTTTCATCCGTGAGGTGTGGAATGACCAATTCAATTGCAATTGTAACGGATAGCACCAACGATTTGCCGTTGGCGTTGCGTCAGCAATATGATGTGCATGTTGTGCCGCTGTATATTCTGTGGGGGAATGAAACGCTGCGCGATGGTGTGGATGTGCTGCCGGAGGATTTTTATGCTCGTATGCAACGAGAGCCGGAGGCACGCCCGAAGACTTCCTTGCCGACGCCGGGGGATTTTCTCAAGGTGTTTGAAGAGGTGTTGGCGCACGGCGCAAAAGAGATTGTGACGCTGACGATTAGCAGCGCGATGAGCGGCACGATTGAGGCGGCCCGTCAGGCCGCAGAGATGATTTCGGCGCCGGTGCATTTGGTGGATTCGCGTTCCAATTCGATGAGCCTGGGCTGGCAGATTCTGGCGGCAGCGCGCGCAAGAGAGCAAGGCGGTGATGCGGCTGCTATGGTGGCTGCTGCGGAAACGGTGCGGCAGAGCCTGGTCTATATCATTGCGTTGGACACATTGGACTATCTGTTTGCTGGCGGGCGAATTGGCGGGGCGATTAGTTTCTTGGGGCAGGTGTTGAAAATCAAGCCGCAGATTTCGGTTAACCATCAAACGGGCAAAGTTGAGGCGGGAGAGCCGGCGCGTACCCGTGCCCGCGCCATTGAAACGCTGTATCGCAATTTCTTCAAACGCATAGATACGAGCCTGCCTTTGCATATTGCCGTATTACACAACGCGGCATTCGAAGAGGCCGAAGCACTTGCACAGCGCGTGCAGCAAGAGTTTTCGCCAGCCGAATTGCTTACTTCGATTGTCTCGCCGGTGTTGGGCGTGCATACCGGCCCGCGTGCCATTGCTTTGTGTGGCTACGCAGGCTGAAGCTGTTCGAGAAAATCCTCTGCAATTGGGTAGCGCGTGTGCTGCGCGATTCTGCCGTCTTGATAGTGAAAATGATATCCACTGGGAGCGGCCCCGGCAAACAGCGGCGGCAGGATGATGCGCAGGTTGTCTACCACGTCAGGGGCTGTGCAGGCCCAGCGTTGCGCTTTCCAGGCCAGGCAGCCTTCGTCATCCTGCGGGTGCAACTTGCCGGTTGGGGCAGCTGCGCTGAAAAAGGCCAGCCCGCCCGCGTCTTCGTCTGCAAATCCGCTCCAGGTCAACACGCCATCAAAATGGAGTTGATTGAGCTGAAAGCCGGTTTCTTCGCGAACTTCGCGCAGGCAACTGTTTAAAGGTGGTTCGCCGGGTTCAATGTGACCGCCAACGCCATTCCATAACCCCAGGTTGGGCGCTTTGCGTCGGCGCAACAACAAAACCTTGCCGGGGCGGGTGAGAAAGCACAGGGTGAAGCGGAGCGGGTAGAGCTGCCCGGCAAAGGGGATGGCAAGCATTGCTAATGCTGAATTTGTTCCAGTTCGTGCAAAACGTCCCAAATTTCGGTGTAGACGTGTTCGCGTTCGAAGCCCATGGAGCGAACGACTTCGGTTTGGAAGTCGCTGTAGGTGATATCTTGAATGATTTTTTCCATGCCGCGCGCCATGGCCTCGCGGCTGATGGTGGCTTTGAAGGGATAATCCACAGTTTCTGGCTCTGTTGGGGAAAGCTCTGGCAGATAGTGTTCACGCAATCGGTCGAGGTCGGAGGCAACGCGGGCACGCACGGTGAGAAAGTCTTCGTTGTTCTTTTGGACGATGCTAAAGAAGCCAATTGTGGTAAACAGCCACATGGGGCACTCCTTAC
>JAIWNK010000145.1 GCA_020216845.1 Anaerolinea sp.
GAATACTGGGGTATGGTACATAGTGTAGCGGTTTTGGTGAAAGGCGTCAGGTGTCAGGTGTCATCCATTTGAATGATAATTGGCAAGTCTGAACGGCAAGCTTGGGTATTCTTGTGTTAGAATCAGGGACAATGACGGAACCTTTTCTCTTGTTGGCTTCGAATTCGCCGCGTCGTCGTCAATTGTTGCGCTGGATGGGGCTGATGGTGTTGTTCCATGCCGTTGATTTGGATGAGACCCCCCGGGAGGGGGAGGTGGCGTTGCAGTACGTCAGCCGCCTGGCGCAAGCAAAGGCCCGTGCCGCGTCTGCATATGCTTTGCCGGGGTGGCTGGTGCTCGGGGCGGATACGGTGGTGGTGGATGGCGAGGCGTTGTTGGGCAAGCCGACCGATGAGGCGGACGCGCGGCGCATGTTGCGTCAGCTGCGTGGACATACGCATCGGGTGTGTAGTGCGGTAGCGCTTTACGACCCCCAACAAGATCAGTTGTGGCAGGATGTGTATTGTGCAGAAGTGCCAATGCGCGCCTATGACGATGATGAAATCGAGGCCTATTTGAAAACGGGTGATCCTTTCGATAAGGCTGGTGCTTATGCCATTCAGCACCCTGGGTTTCATCCGGTGGAAACCTTTGCGGATTGTTATGCCTGTGTGGTGGGGTTGCCGCTTTGCCATTTGGCGCGCTTGCTCAAACAGGCCGGCCGTTTGCCGCAGCTGGGCGTGCCATTGGCCTGTCGGGTCATGTTGGGCTATCGCTGCTCTGTCTTCCCACAAATTTTAGGTACACAGGGCTTGATCTCGGGTTTTGAATGAGGAAATGATGAAACGCTTTTTATGGCTTTTGTTGATCATTGTTTTAACTGCTTGTACAACCAGTACGTCAACGGTCGTTGCGACCGAGACAGTGCCGCTTGCGCCTTCTGCAACTGCGCAACTGCCTGAGCCGGGGGTGACTGTCATCCACGCACCGGATGCCAAAATCGCCATGGAAACGTATGTTTCCAGCTGGCAAGCGGGCGATTATCAGACCATGTATCAGCAATTGACCCCCCTGACGCGCGATGCCATTCCGTTTGAAAAGTTTCAGCAGGTTCATAACGATGCAGCGCGGGCTATGACGATGCAATCGTTCACGGTTGAAATTTTATCCGTGCTCACCAATCCAACTTCGGCGCAGGTGACCTATCGCATTACGTATGAGACGGCCTTGTTTGGGCCGTTGGTGCGTCAGTCGCTGGCCAATTTTAGCCTGGTGGAGGGGGCCTGGCGCTTGCAATGGGAAGAGGGGCTGGTGTTGCCTGAGCTAAGCGGTGGGAACCGCCTGGTGTTGGATGTGAAGGCGCCGACGCGCGGCAATATCTATGACCGCAACGGTCAGGCGTTGGTGGTGCAAACCGATGCGTATGCCTTGGGGCTGATTCCCGGACAGATTAACCGCGATCGTGAGGGGACGCTGGTGGCGCGGCTTTCTGAGTTGACCGGGCGCACGCAGCAATCCATTCGCGATTCGTATAAGGACGCTGGCCCGGATTGGTATATCCCGGTGGGCGATGCGCCTGCCGATGCAGTAGACAAAGAATATAACCTGCTTTCCAGTCTGAGCGGGCTGGTGATGCGCAAATATACCACGCGCTATTATTGGGATATGGGCGCTGCCGCCCATGTTACCGGTTATGTGCAACTGATTCCGGCTGAGGAGCTGCAAGAATATCAGCGGCAGGGCTATGTGGGCGATGAGTGGGTAGGGCGGGCCGGCCTTGAGCAATGGGGCGAGGATGTGCTATCCGGCCAACGGGCGGCTTCGTTGTATGTTGTTGACCCACAGGGCCAATATGTTGCTCGTCTGGCGCAGACGCCTTCGCAGCCTGCGAAGAATATTTACACAACGCTGGATAAGGATTTGCAGGTTGAGGCGCAACGTGCCATTGCCAGTTTTGATGGCGCCATTGTGGTGATGGAAGTGGATAGCGGTCGCATTTTGGCGATGGCTTCCTCGCCAAGGTTCAACCCCAATTTGTTTGACCCAAACAACTATAACAGCAGCTGGCAGCTTTCGGCTATGCTCGACCCGAATCGCAATCGGCTGCTCAACCGTGCGACGCAAGGCACCTATCCGCTTGGTTCTATCTACAAAATTATCACGATGAGTGCAGCGATGGAAACAGGGGCGTTTAGTGCTGACTCGGTGTATGACTGTGGATATGCCTTCACTGATTTGCCGGGTGTGACCCTGTACGACTGGACGTATGAGAAGAAGGTGGATGCAAGCGGAAAGTTAACCCTGCCGGAAGGACTGATGCGCTCCTGCAATCCGTGGTTCTATCACATTGGTGTGGAGCTGTTTCGGCTGAATGCAACCACTGCCCTGGCAGATATGGGGCGGGGGTTTGGCCTGGGCAGCCCAACCGGTTTGGTGGGGCTGCCGGAAAGCGCGGGCAATATCGCTGCGCCGACGACGGATTTTGAAGCGGCTCAGCTGGCCATTGGGCAGAGCACGTTGTTGGTCACGCCGTTACAGGTGGTGGATTTTATCGCTGCGATTGCCAATGGCGGCACGCTCTATCGTCCGCAGGTGATTGAGAAGATTACCACTCCGGACGGGGTGGAGGTGTCTTCTTTCAAGCCCGAGGTGCGCGGGCAACTGCCGATCTCCGAAAATACGTTGCAGGTGGTGCGTTCGGCCATGCGCAGCGTGGTGGCCAACCGACGCGGCACGGCCTATTATGCTTTGGTGGGTGCCCCTGTGCCCATTTATGGCAAAACGGGCACGGCGCAAGACCCGCCCGATTTGCCCCATGCCTGGTTTGCTGGCTATACGGCAGCTGGACGAAAGGATCGCCCTGATATTGCTGTGGTGGTGATTGCCGAGAATGCTGGCGAAGGTTCTGAAATTGCTGCACCGATCTTTCGACGTATCGTGGAAGTGTATTTCATCGGGCGACCTTCCACGCTCTATCCTTGGGAATCGGAATACAACGTGACCCGTACGCCCAAGCCATCGGAGACGCCTGCCCCATGAGCGATCAGGCAAGCAGCGCAGGGCCGGCCGATTGGTGCCGTGGGCGGTTGGTTGGCTACCGCAGTGGCTTGTTTGTCGTTCTGGTGGGGGAGCGCAAGGTGTTTTGCCGACTGCGCGGACGCTTGAAGCGCGGTCGGGCTGAGGGTGATTTGCTGAGCGTTGGCGATGTGGTTCAGGTGCGCCTGCTGCCGGAAGGCACGGGCATCATCGAACAGGTGGAACCGCGCACGAGCGCATTGGTGCGGCGCGCTCCTTCGGCGCGCGGTGAATATCAACAAGTGTTGGCGGCAAACCTCGATCAGGCTTTGCTGGTGTTTGCTTGTGCGGATCCGGAGCCACACCTGCGCATGTTGGATCGCTTTTTGGTGATTTGCGAGAAGCAAAACTTGCCGCCCATCATCGTTGCCAACAAGGTGGACCTGGTGGGGCGCAAGGTGGCAAAGCAGATTTTTGGCACGTATGCTGGGTTGGGCTATGAGGTGTTGTATACCTCGACCGTTGCCGGCACGGGCATTCAGGAGCTGCGGGCGCGGATGGTGGGCAAGATTTCGGGGGTGGCAGGGCCGTCGGGCGTGGGCAAGTCGAGCCTGATCAATGCGGTTCAGCCGGGGCTGGGCCTGGCAGTGCGCGAGACGAGCGTCTGGAGCGGGCGCGGGCGGCACACGACGGTGGCGCGGCAGATGTATCCGCTGAGTGAGGGCGGCTTTGTGGTGGACTTGCCTGGTTTGCGCTCGCTCTCATTGTGGGATACGCAGCCAGAAGAATTGGATGGCTACTTCCCCGAGTTGCGTCAGCGCGTGGCTCAGTGTCAGTTCAACGATTGCACCCATCAAAACGAGCCGGGCTGTGCGGTGGTGGCAGCTGTGGAACGAGGTGAGATTGACCCGCAGCGCTATGAATCGTATTTGCGGTTGCGCTTTGGTGACGAAGACTGAAGCTCAGGATAGCTTTTTGGCGCGTGGGGTGCGGCTTTTGCTGGGGGCAGTGCTGGCGCGATAGGTTGGGGCGAGGATGGCGTAGATGCTGCAAAGGCGGCCATCCAACATGCGGCTGCGGATGCGCTCATCAATCTCATCCAACGTTGAAGCGGTGGTGATGACCATGGGCAAACGGGCGTTATAGCGATAGTTGAAGATTTGGTAGAGCTTTTCGCGTGCCCAGGGGGTAGCGCTTTGTGTGCCGAGGTCATCCAAAATCAGCAAGGGGGCTGTGCGCACCTGTTCAAACAAACGGTCGTAGGAGGTGGGGCTGTTGGGGCTGAAGGTGGCGCGCAGGTGATCGAGCAAGTCGGGAACGACAACGAAGACGAGTTTTTCGCCCAGGCCGTAGCGATAGTTGCCAATGGCAGCGGCAAGGTGCGTTTTTCCGCAACCGTAGCGCCCCATCAACACGATCCAGCCGGTGGGCTTTTCGGCAAATTGTTGACAGGCATGAAAGGCCTTTTCCAGGCTGCGTTTTTGCTCTTCGCTCAGTTCTTCTCGTTCGCGCAGGCTGAAATTGCCGAAACTGCGATCGTTGAGCAGGTGCAGGGTGGAGATGGATTCGTCGGGCTGATCGTTGACCGGGGAGCGATAATCGGGGGCGGTGATGAGGACGGCTTTGACCAGTTCCGGGTCATTCAGCCGGCTGCGGATGCGGTTTTCGATTTCGTCCAGGTTGAGGTTGGTGGTCAGGACGGTGGGCAAGCGGTTGAGGTAGCGATGGTTGATGATTTGGAAGAGCTTTTCTTGTGCCCAGGGGGTGGCGTTTTGGGTGCCAAAGTCATCCAAGACGAGCAGGCGCACGTTGCGAATTTCTTCAAAGCGTTGTTCGAAGGAAGTATCCGCCGCTTGATAGGAGAAACGCAGCCAGTCGAGCAGGTCGGGGACGGTGAGGAAGAGCGTTGGTATGCCCAAGGAAACAACCTGATTGGCGATGGCAGCGGCCAGGTGCGTTTTGCCGCAGCCGTTGTTGCCCATCAGCAACAGCCAGCCATTCAATTGAGCGGCAAATTGTTGTGCGTGGTTGAAGGCGAAGCGCAGTGACTCAGCTTGTTGGTCGGGCAGACCCAGGCGGCCTTGTTCGTGGAAGGTTGCGAAGGTCATGCGCGCCAGCGATTCGAGGTTGCTAAAGCGGTAGAGTTGCGTTTGAGCGGAGCGCTGCACTTCGGCCTGACGACAGGTGCAAATTTGCATTCGGCCAAAATCGGGGTGGGTGATGGGCAGGTCCTGACGCACGAAGCCAATGCCGCCGCAGATGGGGCAGTTGGGGTCGCCGGGCAGGTTGGGGCGGGGCGGCTCAGTGTTCGACGAATTTACCGAATTCGCCTTCGATGTAGCGTTGTTGATCTTTTTCAGACTTTGTTCGATGGGCTCCATCGCGTCCTTCCTCCTGCCATCGGGTGAGGATGGCTTCGATATAACGCCAGTTGCGCACGTTGCGTTCAATGGCGATGCGCATGGCTTCTTCAATCCAGGCTGTGGGGTAGGTTTCTTCGGCCTCGCGCAAGCGCTCTGCAATCAGCGGGGTGAGGGGGCCGATGTTTTCTTCATAGAGTTGGAAGATGTTGGGGCGTTCGTCTGCCAGGGTGGGCAGCGGGGGCTCGTTGGGTTGCCAAAAGTGTTCTTGCCAGGCTTTGAGGGCGGCGCGCCCGCGCGGGGAATTGAGGAAGAAGGTTGCCTGACGCGGGTCTTGTCCCTGAAGATTGCCTTGCAGCAATACGCCGCGCTGCACAGCGGCCAACAAGGCCTGTTGCAAGGCGGCCTCGGCTTGCTCTGCTGTTTTGCCCAGGCTGTTCATCAGCCGGGCATCTTGGGCGTAATCGCTCCAGCGCAGGGCAGGGGCATTGCCTTCTTGCTGCTCAAGTGCCCAGAAGGTATAGAGGATCACTTTTAGCTCGTTCGCGTCGTGGATTTGGGGCAGCAATTGGGTGAAGAAGGCAGTTGGGATGCGGACGCTGGATGATTTTTGCGGAAAACCGCCAAAGGGGGTGGGTGGGCGTTGTTTCATCGGCGGCGTAGACCGGGGGCAGGAACAGAAGCGGGGCTGGAGGCGGCATTCTCGAAGCGTGCCAGGTTGTTGAGGAAGACCAACTCGATGCCGGGGTGGGTGGGGCCGTTGCGATGTTTGGCGACGATGATTTCGGCCATGTTTTGGCGAGGGTTGTCTTTTTCCAGTGCGTCGGGGCGGTTGATGAACATGACGATATCGGCATCTTGTTCCAGGCTGCCGGATTCTCGCAAGTCGGAAAGTTGCGGGCGTTTGTCGGCGCGTTGTTCAACGGCGCGCGAAAGTTGCGCAGCGGCCAGGACGGGGACATTTAGCTCGCGCGCCAGGACTTTGAGGTTGCGCGAGATATACGAGACTTCTTGAACGCGGTTATCGGTGCGCGTGTCGCCGGACATGAGCTGTAGGTAGTCTACGATGATCAGGTCGAGCTCATGCTCCATGTGCAGGCGGCGGCATTTGGTGCGCAATTGCAGCGGGCTGATGGCCGGGGTGTCATCGAGCCAGATTTGCGTTTCGCCGAGGACTTCGATGGCATGGGTGAAGAGTGGCCATTCATCATCGTTGAGTTTGCCAGTGCGCAGGCGTTGGGTGTCAATGCCGGTTTCTTGGGCGATGATGCGCTGAACAAGCTGCTCGCTGGACATTTCAAGCGAGAACATGGCGACATGCTTTTTGTAGCGCTGAGCGGCGTTTTTGGCGATGGAGAGCAGGAAGCCCGTCTTGCCCATGCCGGGCCGCCCAGCTACAATCAGCAGGTCTGACTTTTGCAGCCCGCCGAGTAGTTTGTCCAGGTCAATCAGGCCGGTGGGTACGCCGTAGATGTCTTCGCCGCGTTGGGAGAGCAAGTCAATGCGGTCGTAATAATTGCTCAGCACGCTTTGGATGGGTTGCAGGTCGTGTTGCACGCGGCGTTCACTGAGGCCAAAGACGGCTTTTTCGGCCTCTTCGATGATGGTATCAATGCTTTGTTGGCGTTGATACGCAAGGCTTGCCAGGGTGTTGGCGGCAGCCAACATGCGGCGGCGCAGGGAGGTTTCTTCGACGATATGCGCATAGGCTTCAGCATGAAGCGAGGTGGGGGTTTGATTGATCAGGGCGGTGATGTAAGCTGGGCCGCCCGCTTCGCTGAGGCGGTTTTGCTGCTCCAGCGTTTGACAGACGGTGAGAAAGTCAATCGGGATGCGCTTTTCGTTGAGGGTGACGAAGGCCTCCCAAATCCAGCGGTTGCGCACGATGTAGAAATCATCGCTGCGCAGGAATTGGGCAATTTCAAAGTATTTTTCGCGGTTGATGAGCACCGCGCCCAGCACAGCTTCTTCGGCTTCACGGCTGTGGGGTTGGGCCTGTAATTCGACGGAGGAAGAGGGCTCTTCGGGCGGAAAAACGTCAGACATGGCTTAGCGATCTGACTCGGGCGGGGGTGTGGGGGCGTCGTCAGGTGGGGTGTCGGACGATAGGTCGTCCAGTTCCAGGTTTTGCAGGAAGTCTTCGAAGATGGACAGGCGTTCTTCGCTTTCGGGCGAAGGTTCCTCGGGTTGGCGGCTGGGCTGTGCCTGTGTGCGGGGGCGCTCGGCTTGCAGGTCTTGTTCGGGGACGATGCCGGCAATTCTGAGCACTTCTTCAGCAACCAGAATGGGCGTATGGGCGCGCACGGCCAGGGCCAAGGCATCGGAGGGGCGGCTGTCTACTTCAATGATTTGATCATTGAGTTCAATGACCAGGCTGGCATAGAAGATATCCTCGCGCAGCGCAATGATTTCAACGCGCAACAAACGCGCCCCGATGCGGTTGATCAGGTTTTTGAGCAGGTCGTGGGTTTGTGGGCGAGCGACCTCAATATCTTGCAGAGCAATGGTGATCGCTTCTGCTTCGTAGGGGCCAATCCAGATGGGCAGATAGCGCTCCACACTTTTTTCGCGCAAAACGACAATGCGCTGCTGATTGGTCAGGCTGACGCGCACGCTATCAATCGTCATTTCAATCATTCGAGACATAAACGCGCCTCCCTCGGCGGGCGGTGGGGTGATGCATGGGGTTGAATGGCCCTGGAGAGCCCAGGGCCAACGGGTCATGATACTTTATTTTAACACGGTGAGCAGCGCGATGCAACAGGTTGTGCCCCCAAACCTTGATTAGTTTTGAGGCAACAAAAGTTGGCCAAGTTTGCCAAATACGTCAAAGACGGGCGGCTCTTGTTGAACGTTGCAGGTGAAGAGGAAAAGCTCTGCCTGACGGGTGTAGCCCCAGTCGTGCAGCACGCCGGGAATGGAACCGGTCTTGTGGTAGAAGTCTACTGTGTCGCGCGGCAGGTTGCGTTTGAGCAGGGCGTCATCCTGATTGACAAGCAGCACGGACTCGACCCAGGCGCGCTCTTCGGGGGTGAGCTGATGGATGAGCTGATAGAAGTGAATGGCATCACGGGCGCTGACCCAGTTATCCAGGCCGCGTTGCCGCGCCTCATAATCCATCAGTTTGCGCTGCACCTGTGTGCCTTGCAACCCCAAGGCTTCTTTGAAAACCCGCTCCAGGCGTTCCAGGCCAATGCGGCGCAGCACCAGGTTGGTGCAAAGGTTGTCGGAGAGGGCAATCATCATCAGCAGCACATCCTGATAGGGCAATTGCCGGGCCGCCATGAGCCACGAAAAGCCCGCCCCCTGGACTTGTGGCTCTTCATCCAGGTTGCACAGTTCGTGGCGCGAAACCTGACCGCTGCGTTCCAGGTGCACCCAGGCCAACAAGATGGGCACTTTGATGATCGAGGCGGAGGGGAAGCGCTCACGGGTTGCCCAATAGGCAGGGGGCTGACCTTCGGCGCGGTAGTAAAAAGCGTAGTCGCAACCCAGCTTTTGTAAGTGACTTAGGGTGGGTTTGATGTGCATGGACAACCTCTACAGCCGATGAGAATGGTTGAAGTATACTCTGCCAAAAACAGTATTTTCTTCCCGTTTTGGTGGATGAATGTCTTTTGTGGTTTGACGCTTGTAAATTTTCAGAGTATACTCATTTCGTTGTAATTGTATTATAATCGTTCTTAATTCCACCTCAAACGATTTTTTTAACAGAAGGGCAAAATTGCATGGCAGATTTACTGAATGTGCAAGGCCTCGAAACCCAGTTTCGCACCCGAGAGGGCATTGTTCACGCAGTGAACGGTGTGTCTTTTTCTCTCAAGGAGGGCGAGACGTTGGGTATTGTCGGTGAGAGCGGCTGCGGCAAGAGCGTGACCGTGATGTCTATGCTGCGCCTCATCCCCATGCCGCCGGGCAAGGTGACGGCCGGAACGGCAATGTATCAGGGTAAGGATCTGTTGAAGATGAGCAATGAGGAGATGCGTCAGGTGCGTGGGGCGCAGATTGCGATGATCTTTCAGGATCCGATGACCTCCTTCAACCCGGTGTTAACCATTGGCCGACAAGTGGCCGAGCCATTGGAAACGCATATGGGCATGAGCCGGAAGCAGGCCTATGCTCGGGTTGCTGAGATGCTGAGCCTGGTGGGCATTCCCAATGCCAAAGAGCGCCTCAACGACTACCCGCATCAGTTTTCGGGTGGAATGCGGCAACGCGTGATGATTGCCATGGCGTTGACGTGCAATCCGCAAATTTTGATTGCGGATGAACCGACAACCGCTTTGGATGTGACCATTCAGGCGCAGATTGTGGATTTGGTGAAGCGGCTGCGCGATGAGTTGGGCATGGCCATCATCTGGATTACGCACGACCTGGGCATTGTGGCCGGGTTGGCGGAGCGCGTGAATGTGATGTATGCAGGCTATGTGATTGAGACGGCGCAGGTCAAGCCGCTATATGCCAATCCGCAGCACCCTTACACGATTGGTCTGTTGGGCAGCCTGCCGCGTGTGGATCAAAGGGAGCGCCGCCGCCTGATTTCTATTGAAGGATTGCCGCCTGTTTTGTATCAGAAGCCGACGCTTTGCCCATTTGCGCCGCGCTGCGTGTACAAGGTGGAGCGCTGTATGCAAGAAAACCCGCCCCTGATGCAGGTTGGGCCAGATCACTTTGCGGCCTGTTGGGTGGATACGGCCACTGGGAGGATGCGCGCATGACGAAAGAAGTATTGCTCAAGGTTGAAGGACTGGTCAAACATTTCCCGATTGTGAAGGGATCTTTGGTGCGCAGACAGGTGGGGGCAGTTAAGGCCGTGGATGGGCTTACCTTTAACGTCTATCGCGGGGAAACGCTGGGGCTGGTTGGTGAAAGCGGTTGTGGCAAGTCTACAACCGGGCGTGCCATCTTGCAGCTGCACCGACCGACGGCGGGCGTGGTGGAATTTGAAGGTAAAGACCTGGTGCGGATGAAGGGCGAAGAGCTGCGTCATATGCGCCGCCGAATGCAGATGATCTTCCAAGACCCCTATGCGAGCCTGAATCCGCGCATGACGGTGGGAGAAATCATCGGCGAGCCGCTGATTGTGCACGGCATCATGACCAAGAAAGAGGCCGAAAATCGGGTGGAAGAATTGTTGGCACTGGTGGGGTTGAACCCTGCGTATGCCAACCGCTACCCGCATGAGTTCTCGGGCGGACAACGGCAACGTGTGGGTGTGGCGCGTGCTTTGGCATTGCAGCCGGCGTTGATTGTCTGCGATGAGCCCATTTCGGCCCTGGATGTTTCCATTCAGGCGCAGGTGGTCAATTTGCTGGAGGACCTGCAAGGACAATTTGGCCTGACGTATTTGTTCATTGCCCATGACCTTTCGATGGTGCGCCATATCAGCAACCGGATTGCGGTGATGTATTTGGGCGTGATGGTGGAATTGGCTGACCGAGATGAATTGTATACCAATGCGTTGCATCCCTATACGCAGGCTTTGCTCTCGGCAGTGCCGATTCCCGACCCGGTGGCAGAAGAAAAGCGCCGCCGCCAAATTTTGCAAGGTGAAATTCCCTCGCCGATCAACCCGCCCTCGGGCTGTCGGTTCCGCACGCGCTGTCCGTTGGCAGCAGATATCTGCGCTCAGGAACGTCCAGCCTGGCGCGAGGTAGGAACAGAACATTTTGTGGCATGTCATATGGTCAAAGCGTGACCTAACCATTCTTCCCCCGAAAGGAGGTGAGGCTGAGCGTGCCGGGTGTGGAGTCGCTCTCCAGGTCGTCGTTCGTGTAAGATTTGAAACTTTTGTTGGAGGAGAAGTTAATGCGTAACAAAGTGTTTGCTCTGATTGTGGTTTTGGTGCTCGCCAGCATGGTGTTGGCTTCTTGCGCCACCCCGACCCCTGCAACGGTTGAGGTTGTCAAGACCGTTGTGGTCGAAAAAGAAGGTCAAACGGTTGTCATCACCGCCACGCCCGAAGCTGCCAAGCCCGAACCGGCTGCGACTCCTGTGCTGCGCGTCAATCTGGGCACCTTCCCGGATGTGATTGACCCGCAGAAGTCGTCCTTCGTCAACGAAATTGCTCACCTCAAGCTCATCTATGAAGGCCTCACTCGCCTGGATGAGAACCTGCAAACCGTGCCTGGCGCGGCTGAGAAGTGGGAATACAATGCCGATGCGACGAACCTGACCTTCACCCTGCGCAAGGATCTGAAGTACTCGGATGGCAGCCTGTTGAATGCCGCTCGCTTCCAATATTCCATCATGCGTAATATCAACCCTGAAACTCTGGGTGAATATGCCAGCATCACCGATGAAATTGTCGGCGCTGCTGAATGGCGTGAGGGTACTGGGACTGCCGAAGGTGTTGGTCTTCATGCCAAAGATACCGCCGGCAACATCTGCGATGGCGACTATGAGAACCCCGACTGCCTCATCCTCGATATTCAGCTCAAGAACCCTGCGCCTTACTTCCACACGGTCATGTCCTTGTGGGTGACCTTCCCCGCCAAGCAGGAACTGATTGAGGAAGGTGGCGATATCTGGTGGCTGAGCTCCAAGTATCATATTGGCAATGGCCCCTTCGTTGTCAAGACGTTGGAACCATTTGTGCGCTCTTACTACACGCCGAACCCCAATTACTGGCGCGGCGTGGCCAAGTATGACATCGAATTCCGCTACATCACCGAAGGTGCTGTGGCCTTCGAAGCCTACAAGAACAACGAGTTCGATGTGGTCGGTTTGGGTGCGGAAGACCTGTCTACGGTTCAGTCGGATCCCGAACTGAGCAAGCAGGCCAACATCTACCCTGGTTCCTGCACCTTTGCCTTCTACATGAACAAGAACAAGCCGCCGTTTGATGATCCGAAAGTGCGCGAGGCCTTCTCGTATGGCACCAATCGTGAGGCTTGGGTGACCGACATCCTCAAGGGCCTCGGCTCGCCGACCCTGACCTGGATCCCCAAGGGCTTCCCGGGCTATGACGAGACCGAAGATCGCTGGGCCTATGACCTGGAAAAGGCCAAAGCCACGATTGCCGAATCGACCTATGGCAGCTTCGAAGCTCTGCCCGAAATCACCCTGACCTTCTCTGGCACGGCCCGCAACAAGGCTCGCTTTGAGTGGTTGGCGAATCAGTGGACGACCAATTTGGGCGTCAAGATCAAATTGGATCCGGTTGAGCCAACGGCTTACACCGCTCTGACCAAGAGCCTGGAAACCTTGCCGCAGGTCTTCTACCTCGGCTGGTGCGCGGACTACCCCGATCCTCAGAACTGGCTGTCTGTCTACTGGATGACGACCTCGTCCTTTGCACAGCGCTATGCCTACAGCAATCCTGAGATGGATGCGCTGATGCAAGAAGCTGACAAGACGCTGGATCCCCAAAAGCGTGCCGAGCTCTACATGAAAGCCCAGAAGCTGTTGGTGGGCGATGCGGCTGTGATCATGATGGTCAACAATGTCAATAGCTACCTGATGAAGCCCTGGATCAAGGGCGCCAAGCTGACCCCAATGGATGCCGGCTGGCCGGGTGACATTGACCCGTTGTCAATCACCATTGAAAAGTAGTCAGTAAGTCCGTCTGTTTTGACTGGAGGCCGGTAAGCTTTGGCCGACCCCGGCCTCCAGTCCACTCTCATGCCAAGGAATACACGATGTCCACCTTCTTAATTCGGCGCTTTTTGTGGCTCATCCCAGTTCTGTTTGTCGTAGCAACGATCACTTTTTTCCTCATGCACGCTGCGCCCGGCGGCCCTTGGGATCGTGATACAACGGCTCGTCAGGTAGATGCCAAAACACAGAAATTGCTTTCAGAATATTATGGACTGGATAAGCCGATTTTGATGCAGTTCACCAGCTATGTGTTTGGTGGAAAAAACTCAAAGGGGCAATTTGTGTGTGGGGCGGTGTGTGGCAATTTGGGTATTTCTTACCGCATGAAGGGGTTGACCATTCAACATTATTTGTTTGCCCCGCCCGAAGATAAGCCATTCTGGTATAGCAAGTTTGGCTATTCATTGCGTTTGGGCGTGTATGCATTGCTGTTTGCCATTGTTGTTGGCATTCCGGCAGGAATTATTGCTGCGCTGAAGCAGAATACCTGGATTGATTACCTCAGTTTGTTCATCGTGACAATTGGCATTTCGGTGCCAAACTTTGTCATTGCTTTGTTGTTAATTTTGATCTTTGCGAGCGGCTTGGGGTGGGTCAGCATTGTCCCCAATAGTTGGGATCAGGTGGATGTGTGGATCTTGCCGGCGGTGGTGTTGGGCTTTGGCACCATGGCCCGCACGGCGCGCATGACCCGTGCTTCCATGTTGGAGGTGGTGCGGCAAGACTATGTGCGCACAGCACGCTCGAAAGGCCTGGCAGAGCGCGTGGTCGTGATTCGACACATGATCAAGAATGCTCTAATCCCGGTTGTGACAATTCTCGGGCCAGCCCTGGCGGGCTTGGTGACCGGTTCCTTCATTATTGAAAGTATCTTTGGCTTTCCTGGCATGGGCCGGGCCTACGTGACGGCAATTGGTCAGCGTGACTATTCGATGATTATGGGCACGACCCTGGTCTATGCGTTGCTGGTGGCGCTGGCGAATTTGAGCGTGGATATTATGTACGGCTTTTTAGACCCGCGCATTCGTTTGACGGATTAGAGGATTGCTATGAATCAGATGAAGCTTTCAGATCAAGACAAGACGAAAATTGCTAGCCTGGATGTTGCTGCACAGCCCAAGCGGGATTTGTTGGTGGATGCGTTTTATCGTTTGCTGCGCAATAAGGCGGCAGTGGCTGGTTTTGTGGTGATTGTGCTGTTCTTGTTGATTGCGATCTTTGCGGATGTTCTATCGCCGCACAATCCGTTGCAGATGAATTCGGGCAAGGGCTATTTACCCGCCGCCTGGGTCAAAGATTACAATGGCAAATCAGGTGAAGCACAATTTTTGTTTGGCACCGACACCTTGGGCCGCGATGTGTTGTCGCGCACGATTTATGGGGCGCGCGTTTCAATGGCGGTTGGCTTTTTGCCGACAATGGTGATTTTGATCATCGGTACGGTGATTGGCATGTTGGCAGGTTACCGTGGTGGGTGGATTGACAACTTGTTGATGCGCATTACCGATGTTGTGTTTGCCTTTCCCGATTTGCTGTTCTTCATCATTATTACGATTGCGCTGCGCGACACCCCCATTGGGCAGTTGATGAACGGGCTGTTTTTGCTGTTCTTTGCCCTGGCGTTGGTCAACTGGGTTGGTCTGGCGCGCGTGGTGCGCGGGCAGGTGCTTTCGCTGAAGGAGAAGGAATTTGTTGAAGCGGCGCGCTGCATTGGCGCTTCGGATGGACGGATTATGTTCAAACACATTCTGCCCAATTCGCTTGGCCCGATCATCATCATTGCTGCGTTGACCATCCCGGGGATGATCATTAC
>JAIWNK010000040.1 GCA_020216845.1 Anaerolinea sp.
CCCGCGCCTGATCAAGATTTTGCAGGGCGGTGTGCAGCATCAGGTCTTGAACGCGCGCAAACATGATGAAGAAGCGCTGATTATTTTGCGCGCCGGCGCCTATGGGGCGGTGACGATTGCGACCAACATGGCCGGGCGCGGTGTGGATATTAAGTTGGGTGGTGCCTTGCCGGATGAGGTGCATCGGGATGTGAACCGCGTGCTGCGACGCAATGGCATAGACCCGTATGGGATGACCGATGAAGAACGCTATCAGGCTTTGCAGCAGGTGCCGGCGGATGCCTATGGCATTTATGCCGAAGCTGTACAGGCATTTTTGCAGCATATTCAGCAAATGCGGCAAGTGCGCGCTCTGGGCGGCCTGCATGTGATTGGCTCAGAACGGCACGAGGCGCGCCGCATTGATAATCAGCTGCGCGGTCGGGCCGCTCGTCAGGGCGATCCGGGCTCTTCGCGCTTTTACCTTTCCCTGGAAGATGACTTGATGCGTCTCTTCGGTGGGGCACAGGTTGAAGCTTTGATGAAACGGCTGAAGATTGATGAAAGTATGCCGATTGAAAGCGGCATCGTTGGCCGGGTGGTGGAGCAATCACAGCATTCGGTTGAAGGGCGCAACTTCGATATCCGCAAGCACACGCTGGAATATGATGATGTGTTGAACATGCAGCGCAAGCGCATTTTTGCTCAGCGTGACCGTGTGTTCACCAAGGAAGATTTGTTTGAAGATGTGGCTGAGATGTTGCGCGCCGAATTGCAAACGCGCGTGGCGCAGGAAGCCAAGGCAGAAGAAGGCCCCTGGCGTTTGCTGGCTTACCTGGAAGAGATTCAACCGCCGATTCAAACGCAGGGTGTCTTTTACCCCACCTACACACAGCGCTTGCTGATGCAAGAACTGCGTGCTGCCTTGCCAGAACGCCCCGAACCGGCGGATTTGTATCAGGCCTTTTTGCAGTTGACCGAACGCGTCCTTCATGCTGAGCGCGAGCACGTCTTGCGCACGGTGCAAGACCTGTTGGAACGCGCCGAAGAGTCTTTTGATGCTCAATTGGCGGAACGCCTGGAAATGTTGGATACGTTCCGCGAGGGCCTGAAGGAACGAGCAGAAGCGGAAGAGGGTCCATTGCGCCCGCAGGCGTTGCTGGAAGAGCTTTCGGGGTTGGTGCGCACACCGTTGCGCCTCTCGCCGGAGCAATTGCGCGCCTTGCCCGAAGGCGGGGCGGTGGCTTTGGATGCGGTGCGGCAGCAGGTGCAGGCCAATTTGTTGGGGGTGGCGCTGACGCGTCTTTCGGGCACCTTGCTGCGTCGCATCAGCGATTTGGATTTGCGCCCGTCGCAACTGCAAAACCTGGAATGGGCCGATGTGGCCGATACCGTCTTGCGGGTCGTGGAGGCATTTTATGACCGCCGCGCCGAGCAATTGCTTGGCAAAGATGGGCAGATTGCCCATGACCTTGATCCATTGTTTGAGCGGTTGGGCAACGCAGTGCTTGATGAACGCAACTGGATGGCACTTTTGGGGGTGGCGGCACAGGGCACGCAAATGGACTTTGACCGCCGCACGCACCGCCGCACCTGGCGGCGGGTGGCCCGCCTCAATTATGTCTACCTGACGGCGCAGCTGATTGGCCGCCGCGAGGAACAAGATTTGACCCGGGAAATCATTGAACATTTGGAACAGGCCGTTCAAATGCAGCGCCGGGTGTGGGGCATTTTGGAATGGGGACGCCTGACGCAAAATGATGTGACGCTGGGTCAGATGGAAGGAAGCTTGTTGCGGCAACTTGCTGAACAATGGGGCGAGGAGACTTTGCAAGCACATTTGGGCGATCGCCTGAACGAATTGCCAGAAGGGCCAAGGCGAGATATGATCCTGGCCTTGGGACGGCGATTGCAGAACGAGGCGCATCGCGAGCTGTTGTTGCGGGTCATTTCGCAGGCCTGGATTGATTACCTGACGCAGATGGAAGCACTGCGGGTGCAAATTGGCATGGAATCGTATGCGCAGCGCGATCCGTTGGTGGCCTACAAGAGCCGCGCTTCGGAATTGTTCAATGACTTGCTGAAGGAAATTCGCAGTGGTGTGGTGGCAGCGATGATGACCTATCGTCCGAGCCGGGCGGCTGCGGCAAGCGTGGAGCGCGATCTAGCCGCTCAGGATGAACGCCCCGCTCCCGCTTCGCCGGACCGCTCGACCAAAAAACGCAAACGCCATTGAGAAAATTTTAACAAATTGGTCTGTTGGCAATTGGATTTTGGTGTATAATCATACCCGCTTAACCCATGCGGCAGCCCTTAACGGGGCTTGTCAATAAAGCATTTCGCCTTTATAATGGGCAGTATCTTAAATCCTTTTTGGAGTAATTGATCGTATGGAAACTAACGACGCCCAACTCGAGCAGGGGGCAGTGCCCGAGAATCATGCAGAGAACAACATGGCTTCCTTGTTAGAACAGGAAGGCCTCGGCATTGATTTCCCCACCGCTGGGGAAATTCGCAATGGTGTGATTGCCAGTCTGACGCCTGGCCAGATTCTGGTTAGCGTTGGAACCAAATCAGAAGGTGTTATCAGTGGCAAGGAATATGAGCTGATCCCGGAAGAGGAACTGGCCACGCTCAAGGTTGGGCAAGAGATTCCGGTTTATGTCATCAACCCTGAAGACCAAAACGGGAACCTGGTGCTTTCTTATGTGCGTGCCCGTGAAGAGGTGAGCTGGAAGGATGTGGAAGCGCTGAAAGAGTCGCGCGAAAGCATTCGCAGCAGCATTGTTGGCTACAACAAGGGCGGCCTCATTGTTCCGGTGATGGGCTTGCGTGGGTTTGTGCCTGCTTCTCAAATTAGCCTGTCTCGTCGTGCTGCGTTGAGCGGGGATACCCCCGATCAGATGTGGAGCAAGATGATTGGGCAGGAAATTTACGTGTGCGTGATTGAAGTGGATCGCGAACGCCGCCGCCTGATCCTCTCCGAACGTGCTGCTTCGACCGAAACGCGCGAATCGTTGAAAGAGCGCGTGATTGATGAGCTGCAAGAAGGCGAAATCCGCACGGGGCGTGTGACGAGCCTGGCCGATTTCGGCGCGTTCGTCAACATCAATGGCGCCGATGGTCTGGTGCACCTGTCCGAAATCTCGTGGGATCGCATTCAGCATCCCGGCGAGGTGTTGAAAGTTGGGCAGGAAGTCAAAGTCAAGGTGATTAGCGTTGACCGCGAAAAGAAGCGCATTGGCCTGTCCATTCGGCAGCTGTTGGATGACCCGTGGGCACAACGCGTGGCGGCCTATCAGGTTGGGCAGTTGATTGAGGGTAAGATTACCCGCCTGACCAAGTTTGGTGCTTTTGCCCGCATTCAGGACGACCTGGAAGGTCTGATTCACATCTCTGAAATCAGCGAACGCCGCATTGAGCACCCCAAAGAGGTGCTGAAGGAAGGCGACGTGGTGACGTTGCGGGTCATCAAGATTGATCCCGAGAACCATCGCGTGGGGCTGAGCCTGCGCCGGGTTGAATCCATGGCTTATGCCGATATGGACTGGATGGAAATCGTTGAGGACCTCAACGAAAGCGATGAGGATGCTCCGAGCGAATCAGAGCAACCGGCGGAGTAGTTGAAACCTGCGAGAGCGCACCCGAACCGGTGCGCTCTCTTCTCATTATTTCCTGAGCTCGAAAGGTACGGCAGATAATGACGTTTCTCGTGGATGCACATCAAGACCTGGCTTACAATATGCTGACCTTTGGGCGAGATTATCGCCGCTCTGTGGCCGAAACTCGTCGCCTGGAAGAAGGCTTGCCGGTCTTGCAGCATACCGGGCACACTTTATTGGGCTGGCCAGAATATCAAGCCGGTCAGGTTGGGCTCATTTTTAGCACCCTGTTCCTGGCGCCGCGCCGCTATCGCGGCGGCGATTGGGATGTGCAATCCTATGCAAACTTTGACGAGGCGCGGCAGCTTTTGCGGGCGCAGGTGGCGCTCTATGGGCGGCTGTGCGATGAGTCACCGCAGGCGTTTCAACCGGTGCGGCAACAGGCAGAGCTGAAAGCGCTGTTGCAGGCCTGGCAAACCGAGCCCTCGCCGCATCCGGTGGGGCTGTTGTTGCTGATGGAGGGGGCGGAGGGCATTGCTCACCCGGACGAATTGGCAGAGTGGTGGCAGGCGGGTGTGCGGGCAATCGGGCTGGTATGGGCGGGGACGCGTCTGTGCGGTGGAATGCATGAGGGCGAGGGCTTTACCCGCGAGGGGGAAGCGTTTTTGGAAGTGATGGCTGACCTGGGCTTTACGCTCGATATCAGTCACATGAACGAACGCTCCGCTCGTCAGGCGCTAGAACGCTATGCCGGGCCGGTGATCGCCTCCCATGCCAATGCGCGCGCCCTGCTGACCCCCGACAATCAACGTCATTTGTCCGATGATGTCATCCGCTTGTTGATTGAGCGCGATGGGGTGATGGGCATTTTGCCTTTCAATCGCTTTCTCAAAGCGACCTGGAAGCCCGGCGATCCGCGTTCCGCGGTCACCTTGTTGGATGTGGTTGCTCACATGGACCATGTTTGTCAATTGGCTGGGGATGCCCGTCATGTGGCGATTGGCACCGATTTTGATGGCGGCTTTGGGTGGCCATCAGTGCCGCAAGAGCTGGATACGATTGCGGATCTGCAAAAATTGGCCCCGCTGCTTTTGGAACGGGGCTATTCTGCCGAGGATGTGCAAAACATCTTTGGCGGCAATTGGCTGCGACATTTGGAGCATAGTTTACCCGAATGAGTACACCGGACCGTCCCCCTCTCTCGGATCCTGAAGCGTTGGAAACCCTGCCGGGGCTGCCCTACTCGCGCCGACGCGTGCGTCTGGGTTTGGTGCTGACGCTGATTGGGTTTGTCGTCTTTCTAATTGGTGCACAACCGAGCTTTTTTGGCTTAGATCGTAGCCCGGTGGTCGGCTTTGTGCAAATTGCCGTCTTTTTGGTCGGGCTGGGGGTAATGTGCTTGGGCGGCTATTTGAGCCTGATGGCGCTGTGGAAAGATCAACAACCGACAATTGCAGCTGATATTGGCCTGCGTATGGTGGCAACCGGCTATTTGATTGCTGTGTTTGCTGGCATGGCCGATGTGTTTGGCGTTGGCAGTCACCCTTTGCCGGGCGTGCCCTTCTTTGGTGAGTGGCAGGCGCGCGGCGTGCAATTGGGGCAGGCGGTGATTGTGGTTGGCTTTTTGCTGCTCATTCCCTATCGGCGCATTGGCAAGTCGGACACGGACAAACATTCGTAGCGGAGACGATTTGTTCGAGAGCCTGTTGCCTCCCATGCATCGTCAGTGGTCACGCCGTGAATGGGTGTTGACGCTGGCGGTAGCGGTTGGGTTGTGGGTCATTTACGCGTTCATTGGCCCGGGCATTGATTATTACGGCGCATATACCTGGATGGTAAACAACCCTGAGATGTATCCGCTCAACGCGCAACGCCCTTGGACGCTGAACCCGACCTGGATGGTGCCGTTCATGGCGCCATTCATCACCTTGCCGGGGCGGGCGGGCTATCTGGCCTTTATGGCGGCAACGCTGGCGATGATGATTTTTGGCGCCTATGTCTTTGGCGGGCGACCTATTCCACTGTTGCTTTCGGCGCAAATGTGGTGGGTGTTGTGGTGGGGGCAGTTGGAAGGCTGGGGCGTTTTGGGGCTGGTGCTGTGTTGGTTGGCCATGCAGCAGCCGGTCAGCTGGGGCTGGATGTTTTTGGGGCTGACAATGGCTTCATTCAAGCCGCAGGTTAGTTTCATTCCAGCTTTGTTTGCCTGGTGGCAGAGCGGGCAGCGTCGTTGGGCTTCGGCAGCGTTGTTGCTGGGCGTGGCGCTGTTGAGTGTGCTCATTTGGGGCCCCTGGCCGTTGTGGTATTGGCAGGGCCTGCAAGGTTTTGTCGGCGATCAACATGCCGGGCCGTGGAATGCCTCCTTGGGGTGGGTGGCCTTGCCGCTGTTTGTGCCGGCGCTTGGGTTGCCCCTTCGCCGCGATCAACGATTGTTGGCGTTGACGGCGACGGCTTTGTTGGTTTCGCCCTATTTGCCCTATTACAGCACGATTGTGCTGTTGTGTTTCAACCTGCCGGTGTGGTTGTATGTGTTTGCGTTTACCGGCTATTTGACCGATCTGTTGGGCACACGCCTGGCCTGGAATGCTTTGGCGCTGCTGCCGCTGTTGACCCTGGCATGGCTATACTTTCCGCTGGCACAACGCGCCTGGCAGCGTTGGAAGGACAGACGGAGTTGAAACGAGCTGTTGTTGTAGGTGGGGGGCTGGCTGGTTTGGCCGCCGCACGCGACCTGGTGTTGGCCGGGTGGCAGGTGACGCTGTTGGAAGCAGGTGCCGCCTGGGGGGGGCTGGCAAGCGCCTTGACGATTGCCGGTGAGCGCGTGGAACGCTTCTATCATTTCGTTTGTCGCTCCGATGATGCTCTGGTGGGCCTGGCGCGTGAATTGGGGATTGAGCAACGTCTGCACTGGACGCGCACCCGCACGGCGTTCTTCTATCATGGACGGCATTACCGGTTTGGCACTCCGCTGGACCTGTTACGTTTTACCCCGGTGCCATTCGCTCAACGCGTGCGCTTTGGTTTGCATGTGCTCTCTTCCCGATTGCGTTCGCAATGGAAGGCGCTCGATGATGTGCCGGCGCAGCAGTGGTTGGTGCAACACATTGGTCAGCAGGCTTATGATGTCATTTGGCATCCGCTCTTGTGGGGCAAGTTTGGTCAGGATGAGCAGGAAATTGCAGCGGCATGGATGTGGCACCGCATTTGGCGTGTGGCACGTTCGCGTCAGCATTTGTTGGCCCCTGAGATGTTTGGCTTTTTTGAGGAAGGATCGTTTACCATCGTTCAGGCTTTGGTGGATTGGTTGACAGCGCGCCCGCAGCAGGTGCAATTGCGTTTGCACACACCGGTGCGCACCTTGCAACGCGACGAAAACAGCTGGCAAGTGCAGCTTATGAACGATGAAACCCTGACGGCAGATGCGGTCATTTCGACTGTGGCGCTGCCGGTGCTTGTGCGCCTGTTGCCACAGGCGAGTGCGTCCTATCGGCAGCAATTGAGCAGCATCCCAATGATTGGCGTGGTCTGTCTTTTGCTGCGCTTGCGCCAATCCTTCAGCCCCAACTTTTGGCTGAATATTCACGATCCGCAGGTGGCGTTTAATGGCGTCATCGAGCTGACCAACCTCAATTTACGCCTGCGGCAGGCGGGGTTGAACCTGTTGTATGTGCCGTTTTACCTGCCAACGGACAGTGAGCGTTATCAGCGCGCAGATGAGGGGCTGATGAGCGAATATTTGTCGGCGCTGCGACGGGTGAACTCGGCATTTGATGAAAGCTGGGTTGAGGAAGCCTATATCTCACGCGAGGCATATGCACAGGCGGTCTGCAAGGTGGGCTTTTTGCAGCGCATGCCGGATGTGCGGGCGCCTTTGCCGGGGCTATATGTGAGCGACTCGACGCAGTTTTACCCTGAAGATCGAACATTGAGCGCAGCAATTCGGCGGGGGCGCCTGGCGGCAGCCTGCGCACAAGAGGATGTGCGGTGACAGTCGAGCAGGCTATTTGCGATTTGTGCGGTGGGCAGGCGTTTGAATTGCTTTACCCGGGCACTGCCGATGTTGCTGAAGATCCGGCGTTGTATTATGGCTCGTCGCGTCAGAAGGCCGGGCATTTGCCGATTGTGCGTTGCCGTGGCTGTGGGTTGGTGTTGAGCAACCCGCGCGATGACCTTGCTACCCGGCGGCAGGCCTATGCACAGCTGGCAGATGAAGACTATGCCGCCGAGGAGTTTGCCCGGCAATGGGTGGCAGCGCAACGATTGGATTGGATTGAAAAATGGGTGGATCGGGCGCGCCTGATCGATGTGGGCTGTGCGACCGGCGTGTTTGTTGGGCAGGCTTTGGGGCGCGGCTGGTGGGCCGAAGGGGTTGACCCTTCGCTGTGGGCGTTGGCGCGTGCCCGGCAACGGTGGCCGCAGGCTCGCTTTCACCCCGGCATGTTGGAAGATTTGCCATTGCCCGAGCAGCGCTTCGATGTGCTAACGCTTTGGGATGTGCTGGAACATGTGCAAAGCCCAACGGCACTGTTAAGCCGGGCGGCTGAATGGGTGAAGCCGGGTGGTTGGTTGGCATTGAACGTGCCGAATGTGAGCAGCTTTTCGGCGCGATGGATGGGGCGGCGTTGGGTTTTGTTGTTGCGCGAGCACTTGTGGTACTTTTCGCCCAAGACGTTACGCGCCTTGTTGGCGCGCACGGGCTGGCGGTTGATTGCTCAGCGTCCGAATCGGACTGTGTTTTCGGCAGCCAATGTGCTGCGCCGTCTGGCACAATATGACCTGCCGGGGTTGCGCCGGGCATCCAATTGGCCGGTGTTGCGGCGGCTGTGGTTGCCGGTATGGATGGGGGAATTGAATGCGTTGGCGCAGCGCGTGGCGGAATAGATAGCAAAAACGCCAGAATCCTTGACATCGGTTTGCCGCGCCGGTATAATATCGGCTTGCCTTGCCCCCAATGGGCAAGAGCTTAACATCCCCAACTTCCCCGTTCCTCGGCGCGCGGTAGCGCAGGGCGGGCGGTGAAGTGAAGATTGGAGAAACGATGAAGTACGCGATTGTGGAACAAGGCGGCAAGCAATATCAGGCCGTCGAAGGGTCTACCATTTTGGTGGACTTGATGGAAGCCGAAGCCGGTCAGCAGCTCAAGCTGGAACAGGTGCTGTTGCTGGTGGATGGCGAGGAAATTCGGGTTGGCACGCCTGCGGTTGCTGGTGTTTCGATCGAGGCAACGGTTGAGGCGCATGTCAAGGGCCCCAAGCTGACGATCTTCAAATATAGCCCCAAGAAGCGCATCCGCGTCAAGACCGGGCACCGTCAGCAGTACACCCGTTTGATGATTAACAAGATCGAAGTGGAGTAAAGACAATGGCGCATAAAAAAGGTGGTGGTTCCAGTCGCAATGGTCGCGACAGCAATGCACAACGCCTGGGTGTGAAGCGCTATGCAGGTGAGTTTGTCCTTTCTGGCAATATTCTCGTCCGGCAGCGCGGCACCCGCATCAAACCGGGGCTGAACGTTGGCATTGGTAAGGATGATACGCTTTTTGCAACCGCAGCGGGTATCGTTGTGTTCGAAACCCTGCCGACCGGACAGAAGCGCGTGAACGTGTCGCCGCTTGAATTTGAAGAAGCGACCCCAACAGCGTAATTTTGCCTTGCCCGTCTGACTGCTTGAAGTCTGACGGAACCTGGCTGTTATGAAAGGAAGGTTTTTGGCATGAAAAAGGGTATTCACCCAACTTATTATCCCGATGCACAGGTGATTTGTGCCTGCGGCAATACCTGGACGACCGGTTCGACGCGCAAGGTCATTCGCACCGAAGTTTGCTCGAATTGTCACCCCTTCTTCACCGGTCAGCAGCAGCGCCTGGTGGACATTGAAGGTCAGGTGGACCGCTTCTATCGCAAGCTGCAAGCGCGTCAGGCTTATGTGGACGCCAAGAAAAACCGCGAAACCGAGCGCGTTTCATTGGAGCGCCCGGTGGCCGATTTGGAACTTGGCCCACGCCCAACTGAGGCTTTGACCAAGGCTGGCCTTACGACGGTTGGCCTGATTTTGGCCAAAATGGCCGAAGGCCCAAGCGCCTTGTTGGATGTGGAAGGCTTTGGTCGCAAATCTTTGATTGACCTGAAGAAGCGCCTGCGCCAATTGGGCTACACCCTGCCGGAAGCGGCGGATGAGGTTGCTGCCTGAGTCTCTGACTCGCACACGTCAATTCCTACCCCTCCCGAGTTTTGGGAGGGGTAGCTTTTTTTCAAAAACAGCGATTTTTGCGGTACAATCGGGCTATTCCAACTCCAGGAGATGCTTCTGTGAAACACCATTCAGGCTCGGTGGAAGTCATCACCGGTTCCATGTTTTGCGGCAAGACGGATGAACTGATTCGCCGTCTGCGCCGGGCGACGATTGCACGCCAAAAGGTGCAG
>JAIWNK010000041.1 GCA_020216845.1 Anaerolinea sp.
GTTTTCAAGCCGGTCATTGATGTGCGCTATCAGGTGGAGAAGGTCGCTTCGCACGCCGGTTCAACCTTTGATGCACTGCCGATTCAACGTGCAGCAGAGATTCTTGAGCGCCTTGAGGACAATACGACCGTGGTTGGCGTGGATGAGGCGCAATTTTTCGATGAGGAGATTGTCAAGATTGTGCAACAACTGGCCGAACGCGGTGTGCGTGTGATTGTGGCCGGGCTCGATACAGACTTTCGCGGTGAGCCATTCGGTTGTATGCCGGTTTTGATGGCGCAGGCTGAGCGGGTGGATAAACTGCAAGCGATTTGCATGGTGTGCGGTGAACCGGCCTCGCGCACACAGCGGTTGATTGATGGGCACCCGGCTCATTATGAAGATCCGGTCATCATTGTGGGTGCAGCAGAACTGTATGAGGCGCGTTGTCGCCAACATCACATTGTGCCGCGCGGCGAACGCACGGAACGCAGCGAACAGAGGTGAACATGCCTAGAGACTATCGAACCTTCATGAAGAATATTTTGATTCCGGAAGAGGAATTGCAAGCACGCGTGACCGAATTGGGTGCACAAATCAGCCATGATTATCGCGACAAGGGGCGGCTGTTGTTGTTGTGCATTTTGCGCGGCGGCGTGGTCTTTTTGACCGATTTAATGCGCAAGATTCACATTCCGCATGAGATTGAGTTCATGGCTGTCTCGTCTTATGGTACTGGGGTTTATCAATCTTCCGGACAGGTGCGCCTGACGCTGGACCTGCGCACAAGCATTGAGGATGCCAACGTCATCCTGGTGGAGGACATCATTGATAGCGGGCATACGATTGCCTCGGTGTTGGCCATGCTTTCAGAGCGTCATCCCAAAAGTTTGGCGGTTTGCGCCCTGTTGGATAAAGCAGAGCGGCGCGAGGTGTTTGTGCCGATTCGCTATGTCGGCTTTTCCATCCCCAATGAGTTTGTATTTGGGTATGGTCTGGATATTGATGAGTATTATCGCAATCTGCCGTTCATTGGCACGGTGGATTTGGAAAAATTCAAGACCCCTTGACCGGTTTGGGTTGAGGGGGAGGAGCGAAGATGGACGATGGTTGGGGATTTCCCGAATTAATTGGAGTTTTGCAACAGCGCGCTGAGGGGCCCGGGCATGTTTTTTTGATCGGCGGCGTGCTGCGCGATGCTTTGTTGGGCCGCAGCTTGCATGACTGGGATTTTGCGGTGCAGGGCTCGGCGAGTGCCTTGGCGCGGCGGGTTGCCGATGACCTGGGCGGCAAGTTTTATGTGCTGGATGAGGCAACTGATACGGCGCGGGTGTTGGGGCAGCGCGCCGATGGGTTGGAGTACGTGTTGGATTTTGCTCGCCTGCGCGCCGAAACACTGGCAGCTGATCAGGCGTTGCGTGATTTTACGATCAATGCTTTGGCGGTGGATGTTTGCGAGCCGCAGGCAATTTTGGACCCCTTGGGTGGGGCGCAAGACCTCAAGGATGGCGTGTTGCGCGCTTGTTCATCGCACAGCCTGGAGGATGATCCCTTGCGAGTGGTGCGCGGGGTGCGTTTGGCGATTGCGCTGGGGTTACGCATCGAGCCGCAGACCTGGGCGTGGATGAAGGCTGCCGCGCCAAAACTTGGCCGCGTTTCGAATGAGCGGCAGCGGGATGAGTTGTTCCGTATTTTGGATGGCGCGCAGGTGGCGAGCAGTGTTCGGCTGTTGGAGCGCGCTGGGGTGCTGCCGGTTTTGCTGCCCGAGCTTTGTCACATTCAGGGTGTGCAACAGCGCCCGCCGCATGTTTGGGATGTTTGGGAACACACCTTGCAGCTGGTGGAACGCCTGGAAGCATTGCTGGCGGTGATGCCAGGAACGCAAGAAGCCAATGACCTGATGCTAGGCCTGGCTGTGCTCAAGTTGGGTCGTTTTCGGGCGCAGTTGAGCGCTCATTTTGCGCAGTCGCCGCATCCGGCGCGCAGTTTGCGCAGTTTGTTGATGCTGGCTGGGCTCTATCATGATGTGGCCAAACCAGAGTCGTTGAGTGTGGATCCGCAAGGGGTGCGGCATTTTTATGAGCACGATCGCTTGGGGCAGTCGGTGATGGAAGCGCGCGCCCGTACTTTGGCCCTAAGCAATGATGAGATTCAACGGTTGGCGACGCTGGTGGGCGGGCACATGCGCCCGCACTTCTTGGCGCGCGATGTTGCTTCCATTAACCGACGCTCCATTTACCGCTATTTCCGTGTGATGGGGGCAGCTGGGGTGGAGCTGTGCCTGTTGGCGTTGGCGGATGTGTTGGCGGTGTGGGGGCCAACCTTGCCGCAAGAACGCTGGCTGGCAGAGCTGGAGGTGTGTCAGAAGCTGCTGGAAGCCTGGTGGGAGCAACCGGAAGAGGTGGTTCGTCCGCCGCGCCTGATCAATGGACAAGATTTGATGCGCGAGCTGAACCTGGCGCCCGGCCCACAAGTGGGCTATTTGCTGGAGGCCGTGCAGGAAGCACAGGTGATGGGGGAAGTGCACGATCGTCAGGCTGCCTTGCAATTGGCGCGCCGTTTGACAGTGCAGGACTGAGCTGTGGTAAAATGACCTTCAAAATGTTTTACAGTCCCCGTTTGGGAAGAGGTATGCAATGGTGCTGAACGGACAGGAGCTTTTTTTTGAAGAACATGGGCAGGGGCTGCCGGTTGTGTTGCTGCATGGCTATCCATTGGATCATACCATTTGGAAGCCGGTAGTCAATGGCTTGAAAGAGCAGGCCCGACTGATTGTGCCAGACTTGCGCGGGCATGGCGCTTCTTTTGTTCCAGAAGGGGACTGGAGCATTCGCGATATGGCCGAGGATGTGCGCCTGTTGTTGGACCGGTTGGAGGTGGAGCGGGCGGTGATTGTGGGGCATTCAATGGGCGGGTATGTGGCGTTATCGTTTGCTCATGCATACCCGCAGCGTTTGGCTGGTTTGGGGCTGGTGGCCTCGCAGGCTGCCGCAGATACAACCGAGCGCCGACAGGCGCGCTACATTCAAATTGAAGAGGCGCGGCGGCGCGGTGTGCGGGCGGTGACCGATGCGATGGCAACCAAGCTGACGGCGCGCCCGGCTTTGGCCGAAGCGCTGAAACTGTTGATGGCCAAAATGTCCTTGCAGGGGTTGATGGCGTCGTTGAAAGCCATGGCAGAACGGCCCGATGCAACGCCCTGGCTGGGAGACCTGGACGTTCCGGCGGTGGTGATTGCTGGCCTGACCGATAGCATCATTCCCATCGAGCGCGGCCAAACCATGGCACAACTTTTGCCGCGCGGTTGGCTGGTGCAGATTGAGAACGCTGGTCACATGCCGATGCTTGAAGCTTCAGAAGAGGTTTGTGAAGCCTTGCGACAATTGTTGGATGCTTGTAGAACCCCAGCGGTTTCCGGCGATTAGGGGTAAATTTCGCTCAGAATTGGTTCGTATGAGCAGTGGCAGCCATTGGCGTGTGAGCACCCCGGCACAGGTAGGCTGGGAACAGCATCTTTGGGGTAGACGCCTTGTGCCTCGCGACAGACAGGGCAGGCATCATAACTGACAGCAATGCGAATCGCCGTGACGCGCGGGTTGGCTTGTAATTTTTTCAATGCTTGGGCATGGACAGAATAGGTGCTCAGCTCTGCCTGACAGGTGGGGCAGAGAATGGCTTCGTCTGAGCAGGTGGTTTGGCATTGCGAACAGGTTTGCATGACGTTCTCCTGATAAGAAATACCAGGGTATTGTAGCATAAAAAGTGAGGCTTAGCGATTGCTTAGGGCCGGTGCTGTCTGGTTGCCGGCGCCGCGCCGCACCAGGTTGTTGATGTGTGCAATCAAGACGCTGCTGGGCACGGGTTTGATCAAATAATCATCCGCACCAATATCAAGCGCCGCGGCAATCATGCCGGGGTTGTTGAGCGCCGAGAGCACCAAAATCGGCACATCGCTGAACTCACGCACTGCTTTGCAGACTTGCCAACCGTCCATCTCCGGCATCATCAGATCGAGCAAGATGATGTCGGGATTCTCTTTTTTTGCCAGTTCGACACCCTCCTGACCTGAATTGGCGGTTGAGACAATCGAAGCAGTCGGTTGCAACAACAGCACCAAAAGGTCTGTCATGGCAGGATCATCGTCAATTATCAGGATTTTCATCCGTCCTCCATGAAATGTGTCTGATTTTGCCTTTATTATCACCGCGAGCGGGCGTTTTGAACCTTGCAAGTGCTTTACAATTCAAAAGCAAAATTTTGCCTTGACATTGTAATTTTGTGCTATACTCGTAATTATGAACGATTCAAGTCGCTATTGGTCAGCTTGGGCCCGATTCTTGCAACGATGGGGAATGAATGATTTGGTGGCATGGGGCCTTGAGGGGCTGGCGCCGCTCAATCTTTTGCTGGCGCAAGTTGTGTATGCAGGGGCGCCCTTGCTGGAAGGGCTGTTGCCGCGTGGTGAATGGCAAGCGCTGGGAAGTTTGTTGGAAAATCGCCAAAGCAGTGCTGCGTTTGCTGCTTTGCTGCGTCAAGAGGTTTCGCAATGAATTTGCAAAGTGTGTTGGGCTTAGTGCTGGTGTTCTTGTGTGCAGGGTTGATGTTTGTTTTTGCACTGCCGCAAGTTTCGCGGCGTGTGCGCACGTTTCGCCCGATGCCCGCTTTTCAGAAACTGCGTCGGGCAATTGGGGTTTCGGTGGAGCAGGGCTTGCGGCTGCATATTTCGCTTGGCAAGAGCAGCATCAATAGCCCAACCGGTGCTTCGGCGCTGGCTGGCTTGGGGATGTTGGAGCGCATTGCGCGTTCCAGCTCGTTGAGCGATCGCCCGCCCGTGGCAACAAGCGGGGATGGCACCCTGGCAATTTTAAGCCAGGATACGCTCAAAGCCGGTTATCGGCTGAGTAATGCAATTGAGATGTATGACCCCGACCGCGGGCGTTTGGCCGGGCCGACGCCAATGAGTTATATTGCGGGCACTTTGCCAGTGACTTATGGCGAGCATGTTTCAACGCATTTGTTGGTGGGCAATTTTGGCCCCGAAGTGGCGCTTTTGACCGAGGCGGCGGAGCAGCAACAGGCCTTGACGCTGGCAGCTAGCGATTCGTTGTCAGCACAGGCTGTTTTGTATGCCACGAGTCAAGAGCCGTTGATTGGAGAAGAATTGTTTGCAGTACCTGCTTATTTGCAGGCGGGAGCAATGCATCAGGCCAGTTTGCGGGCGCAGGATGTGCTGCGGCTGTTGTTGATCGCTGGTCTAATCGGCGGCGCTATCTTAACACTGGTAGGGATTCTATGAGATCGCCTTTCGCGACGGCCATTGCCATTAGCGTTGGTTTGATTTTGTTGATTGGGTATTTTCTGCCGATTGGGTTGTTGGGGCAACTTCCCCAAATTTTGCTGAATTGGGGCGTTTCACTGGCCGGGGTAGCCGGATTGGTGGCCATCTTGAACCTGGTCGGTGTGCATTGGCGCAAGGCACGTGCCCCGCGCGATCGGGATGGCTATAGCCCATTGTTCATTGTGGCATTTTTGCTGACGTTTGTGGCGGGTTTGGTGTTGGGCCCCACTCATCCCGTGTATCAGCGTGTGGTAACATCTATTCAGGTGCCGATTGAGGCCAGTTTGATGGGGGTTGTTGCCATTAGTTTGACCTATGCCAGCATTCGACTTTTTCAACGGCGCAGCGGAATGATGCCCTATATCTTTGTGATCAGCACGATTGTCTTTTTGCTGATCCTGAGTGGCCTGCTCTCAATTGGCGGCAATTTGCCGTTGATTGGGGGGCTTGTGTCGTTTATCAACCGCCTGCCGTTGGCGGGGGCGCGTGGTATTTTATTGGGTGTTGCTTTGGGCAGCCTTACGGCTGGGCTGCGTATTCTAATGGCCGCTGATCGGCCTTATAGCGGGTGAGAGAATGGCAGACGAGATTCGTTGTTCCAACTGCGGTGCTTTGAACCCTGCTCAGGCCAGTGTTTGTAAGGTCTGTGGCGCAAAACTTGCCAGGCCAGAAGAGGATTTGCCAGATTGGCTGCGTGATTTGCGCGGCGGCGCAGCGGAAGATGCAGGGGCGGGCCCGGTCATGGGCTGGACGGCCTCTGCTGGCGATGAGGAGGATGTGCCTGATTGGCTGAAAGAACTCAAACAGGGCGAACAGAAATCAGCACAGGAAGCTGCTGAAAGTGTGGATTTGCCCGATTGGTTCTCAGATTTGAGTGCTGAACAGCCTGTTGCTTCACAACCTGCTGCTCCAATCGAGACGGAGGGTCAGGATTGGTTGTCAAATCTTGGCGGAACGGGAGCGGGTGTTCCGACTGCTCCTCCTGCGGAACAGGAAGAAGATACAAGTTGGTTAGCTGGTTTGCAGGCTCAGGCTGGTTGGATGGCCGACTTGGGTGCCGCCGAAGAGCCGAGCGCCGCGCCCGCTGAAGAAGCCGCTGCGGGCCTGCCGGATTGGTTGGGTAGCCTGGGCGCTGCTGCCGAAGAGCCGAGCGCTGCGCCCGCTGAAGAGGCTGCCGCAGGCCTGCCGGATTGGTTGGGCAGCCTGGGTGCTGCCGCTGAAGAGCCAAGCGCCGCGCCTGCCGAAGAGGCCGCCGCGGGCGTGCCGGATTGGTTGGGCAGCCTGGGTGCTGCCGCTGAAGAGCCAAGCGCCGCGCCTGCTGAAGAAGCCGCCGCGGGTCTGCCGGATTGGTTGGGAAGCCTGGGTGCTGCCGCCGAAGAGCCGAGCGCAGCGCCTGCTGAAGAAGCCGCCGCGGGTCTGCCGGATTGGTTGGGCAGCCTGGGTGCTGCCGCTGAAGAGCCAAGCGCCGCGCCTGCCGAAGAGGCCGCCGCGGGTCTGCCGGATTGGTTGGGCAGCCTGGGTGCTGCCGCCGAAGAGCCGAGCGCAGCGCCTGCTGAAGAAGCCGCCGCGGGTCTGCCGGATTGGTTGAGCAATTTGGGCGCAGCTGCCAAAGAGCCGAGCGCCGCGCCTGCTGAAGAGGCCGCCGCTGGCGTGCCGGATTGGTTGGGCAGCCTGGGTGCTGCTGCCGAAGAGCCGAGCGCTGCGCCTGCTGAAGAGGCCGCCGCTGGCGTGCCGGATTGGTTGAGCAGCCTGGGTGCTGCTGCCGAAGAGCCGAGCGCTGCGCCTGCTGAAGAGGCCGCCGCTGGCGTGCCGGATTGGTTGGGTAGCCTGGGTGCTGCTGCCGAAGAGCCGAGCGCCGCGCCCGCTGAAGAAGCCGCCGCGGGCCTGCCGGATTGGTTGGGTAGCCTGGGTGCTGCCGCCGAAGAGCCGAGCGCTGCGCCTGCTAAGGAAGCCGCCGCGGGCGTGCCGGATTGGTTGGGTAGCCTGGGCGCCGCTGCCGAAGAGCCGAGCGCTGCGCCTGCTGAGGAAGCCGCCGCGGGCGTGCCGGATTGGTTGGGCAGCCTGGGTGCTGCCGCCGAAGAGCCGAGCGCTGTGCCAGTTGAAGAGGCCCCAGCCTGGATGCAAGACTTCCAACAGCCTGCTGAACTGGGTGAAGATTGGTTAGCAAATGCCCCCACGCAAGAAGTTGTGCCAGAAGGAGAGATACCGCTGGGCGCTTTGCCGGATTGGATGAGCGACCTTTCTGGCGCTCCCCCCTCTGCCAGCGAGCCGCCCCTTGAAGAACCTGCTGCTGCGCCGTCTCCTTCTCCATTTGCGCTGGATATTCCTGATTGGCTGCTGGAGGGAGAGGAAAAGCCAGCCGCCTTGCCTGAGCAGGCGATGACTGCGCTGACAGGTGGCGCTTCCTCTGTGTTTACAGAACTGCCGTTTGAAGAAACGCCGCCACCGTTTGCAGCAGAGCCGGCAGAATCCGGGGCCGAGGGGTTGGAGCCGGCGCAGATGCCTGGTTGGTTGCAGGCGATGCGACCGGTCGAAGCTGTTGCCCCAACGCAATCAGCGGCGGATGCTGAGGGCCGGATTGAACAGGCTGGCCCGTTGGCTGGTCTGCAAGGGGTGTTGCCGGGAGAAGACTTGGCTTCGCTTTATTACCGCCCGCCTGTTTATTCCTCGCGGTTGCGGTTGACGGAACGTCAGCGTTTGAATGCAACGTTGCTTGAAAACTTGATCGCTGAGGATGCCCGTTCCAAACCGGTGCGTCCAGAGGCGGGCGTTGTCCCGCGAAGGGCGTTGCGCCTGGCTGTGGCTTTGTTGTTGATTTTGGTGCTTTTGGGTGTGTTGGGCAGCGGTTTGCCTGCCCTTGCCCTGCCGGTCAGTGCGGCCCCGGAGACACAAGCCTTTGTCAATGTCTTGGCCGGGCTCTCGACGCCTGAGCAAACGTCGCCGCCGGTGCTGCTGGTGCTGGATTATCAACCGGCGTTAGCCGGTGAGATGCGCCTGATTTCGCAGAGCGTGTTGGAAGATTTGATGGCCAAAAATACCCGCATCGTTGTTTTCTCAATGCAGCCGGGTGGCCCTGCACTGGCGCAGCAATTGCTTGAGGATGCACAAGCAATGCGACCTTCCTACGTGCTGGAGTATCAGAGCTTGAATTTGGGCTATTTGGTTGGCGGGGCAAGTGGCTTGCAGCAGCTTTCTTTGTCGCCAAAGGCAGCTTTGCCGGTCACCTGGAGCGGCAAACCAGCCTGGGATCAGCCGGTGTTGCAAGGCGTGCAGCAATTGACCGATTTTCGGGCGGTGATTGTGTTGACTGATGATGCCGATGCGGGGCGTGCCTGGGTGGAACAGGTGCAGCCGCGTTTGGGCAATCGCCCGCTGTTGATGGTGGTCAGCGCTCAGGCTGCGCCATTGTTGTTGCCTTATGTGCAATCTGGTCAGGTGCAGGGCATGGTCGCTGGTCTATCGGGTGGGGTGCAGTACGAGATCTTGACGCAGCGCACCCTGGGAAATGCGCACATGGCGTGGAATGCCTATCAGGCTGGCTTGTTGCTCTTGTTGGTGATGATTTTGATCGGCGGTGTTTATCAGGCCGTGCGTGGTTTGCTGGCAACCCCGAAACGGAAGAGGGCCTAAACAATGGATTGGATCTGGACGATCGTTGCATTTTTGTTGACCCTGGCTGTCTTCAGCTATTTGTTGGGTGACAACCCCATCTTTCGGTTGGTGATGTATATCTTTGTTGGGGTCGTGTCGGGATATGTGGCGGCATTGCTTTGCTATCAGGTGGTGTGGGCCAGGCTAATTCAGCCGGTGTGGTTGGGCCTGATTCAGCCGATTATGCAGAGCCGCCCGCCGACAGAGACGTTTGCCGTCATTCCCTTGGTGATGGCTGCCTTTTTGCTTGCCAAGCTTTCGCCGCGGCTTGCCTCGCTGGGCAACTGGGTGATGGCGGTGGTGGTTGGCATGGGAGCGGCGGTTGCCATCAGCGGGGCGGTGATGGGAACGATTTTCACGCAGTTTCAGGCGACCCTGACGCCCTTCGATTTGCAGGTCAGCGGAGGCAGTGGGCTGCTTGAAGGGGTAATTGTATTGGTGGGGACGGTGACTTCATTGGCTTATTTCCATTTTGGGGCGCGCATTCAACCTGGCAAGGCAGCACAGCGCCATTTTCTCATCGAAGGCATGGCCCGTGTTGGGCAATTCTTCATCGGCATCACCCTGGGAGCGTTGTTCGTTGGCGTGTTCTCGGCGGCGTTGACGGCCTTGATTGAACGGCTGATTTTCTTATGGATTTCGATTTCTACTCTCTTCTAACAGGCTGCCATGACCATTTCACTCGTTGATGCAGAATCGGTTCTTGCGCTGGATATTGGCTCAGTCTACACGCGGGCAATGTTGTTCGACGTGGTGGATGGGCAATACCGTTTTTTGGGGGCGGGGGTAGCCCCAACAACGGCAGGCGCGCCTTTCTACGATGTTTCGGAGGGGATGCATCGCGCCTTAGAAAAACTGCAAGATGTTACCGGTCGGTCTTTGTTTAATGCACAGGGACAATTGATTTTGCCAAGTCAGCCGGATGGGAACGGCATTGATCAAATGATGGCTGTTTTTACTGCTGGTCCGGAACTGCGCATGGTGACAATTGGTCTGTTGGAAACGGCCTCGCTTGAAAGCGCCAATCATCTA
>JAIWNK010000042.1 GCA_020216845.1 Anaerolinea sp.
GCTGGTCTGATCTATGGGAAATTGGTCGAATCGATCGGATTGAATGACCGCCGACGTACAGAAACACAGGTGGATGCGATTATTAAGGCGCAGCCTAATTTGATCATCCTGGCCGGTGGCACGGAACGGGGAGCGACGCGTTCGATCAGCAAACTGGTTGAGATGATCGCGCTTGTGTTGGAAGTCTTACCGCGCGAAAAGCGCCCTGAAATTGTGTATGCGGGCAATCAGGTGCTTGCCAAGCGCATCAAAGATTTGCTCTCCAAGCAGACGACGGTTTATGTCACGCCGAACATTCGTCCCTCGATTGATGTGGAAGACCTTGGCCCGGCGCAAGAGACAATGGCCAAAGTTGTCTACGACATTCGCTCAGAGCAGGTTGGTGGGCTGAAGACGATTGGCAGCCTGTGTACCTTGCCGATTTTGCCGGCCTCGCATGGCTATGGGCGCATGATTCGGTTTATGAGTCAGCTGGATGTGGAATCGGTCAAGGATGCGCGCCGGGTGTTGGGGGTAGATTTGGGCGCATCGGCGACGACGATTGCGGCGACGGTGCAGGGGGCGCTGCGGATGCATACCTTCCGGCTGGGCATGGGCTATTCCATCAGTGAGGTGATGCGCGTTACCCATTTGGAAGAAGTGGTGCGTTGGCTGCCGATGCACGTGCCGGAAGATGAAGTGCGCGATTATTTGTGGCAGCGCACGCTATATCCGATGATGCAACCCATGACCAGTGAAACCCTGGCAATTGAACAGGCGATGGCGCGGCAGGCCTTGCGGGCGGCTATGCAGGGCATGGAAGCGGAATGGCCCGAGATGGGGCGTCAGTTTGACCCGATTGTGGTCAGTGGGGCCATTCTTGCCCAGGGGTCAACCCCCGGGCAGGCGTTGTTGCAAATTTTGGATGGGCTTGAGCCGGTTGGTATCAGCACGATTTTGCTGGATACATATGGCATCTTGCCGGTGCTTGGCGCCATTGCCGGGCACAACCCGATCTTGCCGGTGCACGTCTTGGAAAGCAGTGCGTTGGTCAACCTGGGCACGGTCATTCGTCCGGTGTGCAACGCTCGTTATGGCACGCCGATCTTGAAGGTGCGCCTGGTATATGATAACGATGACTCGACAACGATTGAGCTGCGGCATGGCTCGTTGACGGTTTTGCCCGTTCAGCCCAATCAGCATGTCAAGGTTTACCTGACGCCGTTGCGCTCGCTGTATATTCCTGGGGTAGAGATACGGCATGGCCTGAGCATGATTGGCGGGATGAACGGAATCGTTGTGGATGCGCGTGGGCATCCGCTGAGTTTGCCATCGGATGCGCCGCGGCGGCGCGATTTGTTGAAGAAGTGGTCGCTTGCGCTGGGCTTCTGACCCGGCATGGAACTTGCAATGAGGAGAAATATATGGTTGCTCCAATCACCCATTTTCTTGCTCTGACAGCTATTCGCCGGGCGCGCATGTTGCCTTCTCGTGGACAGGTGAAGGTGCGTGTGGGTCAAAAGGTCAGCGCAACGGATGTTGTTGCGGAATGTTTTTTGCCGGGCAAGCATTTGGTGTTCAATATTCGCCGGGCTTTGAATGTTTCACGGGTTGAGCAGGCTGAAAAGTTGATTGAGTGTAAAGTCGGCGATAAGCTTCAAAAAGGGGATGTGATTGCTGAAGCGGGTGGCCTGTTGCCGCGTTCGGTGCGTGCCCCGGCCAATGGGCAGGTGGTTGCCATTGTGGGGGGGCAGGTGATGTTTGAATTGCAAAGCGACCGTTTTGAGCTGAAAGCCGGGTTGAATGGCACGGTGACGCAAGTGATGACCGAGCAAGGGGTTGTGCTGGAGGCCAATGGTGCCTTGCTGCAGGGCGTTTGGGGCAATGGGCAAATTAATTTGGGGCTGCTCACCTGCCTGGCCAAAAGCCCAGAGGAAGAATTTACGCGGGCCAATGTGGATGTGAGCATGCGCGGGGCGGTTTTGATGTCCGGCCATTGCCGACAGGCAGAAGCATTGGTGGCAGCGAATGAATTGCCGCTGCGTGGACTGATTTTGGCAAGCATGAGCGCCGATCTGATTCCGGTTGCGCAGGCAATGAGCTATCCGATTTTGCTGATCGAGGGCTTTGGCCGCCTGCCGATGAATAACATGGCCTACAAGTTGCTGACCAGCAGTGACAAGCGCGATATTTGTCTGAATGCCGCCAATGATGCCTATCATGGCGACCGGCCAGAAGCGATGATCCCTTTGCCGGCCAATGGGCAGGTGCCGCAGGAAATTGCCCCCCTTGAGGCCGGGCGGGTGGTGCGCCTGCAGGGGCCGCCCTATGCCGGTTTGATTGGCAAAGTGCAGCGCATTCATTCGGGGTTGACGACGTTGCCCAATGGATTGCGCACCAGTGCGGCCGATGTGCTGCTGGAAAATAATCAGCTGGTTTTGGTTGCCTTAGGTAACCTGGATGTGCTAGAATAAGAGAATGCCAACAAAACCCTATTTGGAGGAGCAATGAGCAGTTTTCAATTTGACGAAAAAGACGATTCGTTTGATCAAGAGCCCGAATTGCAGGAAGAAGCGGTAGAGGGTGAAGAATTTCTTGAAGAAGATGAAGAGGAAGAAAAACCGGGGAGTAATCGCACCTTTTTGCTGGCGGTAGGGATTATTGCTGCCGTGGTGGTGTTGTTGGTCATCCTGGGTGTGGTGTATGCATTGGTGATTGCACCGAATGCGCGCGCCAGTCAGCAACAGCAGATTGCGCAGGTCAATGCCCAAAATACGGCCATTGCCATGCAAGGCACGGCGACGGAGATGTACAACGAGGCAGTGCGGGCACAAAAGGCCACGTTGGATGCGATGCCAACAGCAACCAAGGCGCCGACGAATACGCCGGTTATTTTGCCAACCAACACCAATACACCTGCACCAACGCAGCCGCCTGCCGCAACAGCTGCTAACGGACAGACTGAGACGGTTGTTGCTTTTCAGACAATGGCAGCTGGGACGTTGACCGCACAGGCGACGATGGGCCTCACGCCGCAGCCGACTGCAACAGGCCTTTCCAATACGGGCATTATGGATGAGGTGGGCTTCCCGTGGGTGATTGGGCTGGCTTTGTTGCTGATTGTTGTCATCATTGTCTCGCGTCGCTTGCGCATGGCGGGCCACTAATGCTTGCCGCCTGACCAACGGGTTTTGTTGATGGGCTAATCAGAAACAAACAGGGCCGGGGTTTACCGGCCCTGTGCTTTTTTTTGTGGGAGGGGGGATGCAATCAGGTGATGTTGGCTGCAATTTCGTTGCCGTAATTGAGCAGGGCTTTGACCATTTCGGGGCTGCGGCCTTCGGCGTAGACGCGTAACACGGGTTCGGTGCCGGAAGGACGGATGAGCAGCCAGGAGTCATCTGCCAGAATGTATTTGACCCCATCCATTGCGCTGACTTTGAGCACCTGTTCTCCGCCAATTTGCGTTGGGGCTTGATCAATCAGGCGTTGGGTCATTTTGTCTTTGGCGACCGGATGGCGCAGACGCAAATCGGTGCGCTCATAGAAGGCCGGGCCGACTTCTTCCAGCAGGTTTTGCACCAGCTCATAGAGCGAGGTTTGTGCAGCGGCGACCATTTCGATCAGAATCAGGCCCATCAAGATGCCATCCCCTTCAGGAATGTGGCCTTTGAAGGAGATGCCGCCTGATTCTTCGCCGCCAATCAACACGTCTTCTTTGATCATGTAATCGGCAATGTGATTGAAGCCAACCGGCGTTTCGTAGATGGGCAGGCCGTAGCGCTGAGCCAGGCGGTCAATCATGCGCGTGGTCGAGACGGTGCGCACAGCTGCGCCGCGCCAGCCGCGCTTTTCGACCAGGTAACGCAACGTGAGCGCCATGATTTTGTGCGGGTCCACAAAATTGCCGCGCTCATCCATGGCGCCGATGCGGTCGGCATCGCCATCAGTGGCAACACCCCAGTTGCCAGCGCCGGTGCCGATGGCGCCGGTGAGCGCACCCAGGTAGCGGGCAATGGGTTCGGGGTGAATGCCGCCAAAGCCGGGGTTCATCTCGCCACGGATTTCGGTTACCTCGCAGCCTGTGCCTTGCAGAATGCCGCGGATGACACCGCGCCCGGAGCCATACATGGAATCGACGACAATGCGTTGCGGGTTTTCGGCAATGAGGTCAAAATCAATCAACGTGCGCAGATGTTCCTGATAGGCAGTGAGCGGGTTGAAACGGCGGATGAGACCATTTTGACGGGCGATCTCAAAATCCATCAGGTTGGGGCCGCGTGCCTGACTTTCGTTGTCGTTCAGGTAAATCTCTACCCGCCGACATTGCTCGGGCGAGGCGGAGCTGCCCGAGGCTGCTTTGAGCTTGACGCCATTATAACGCGGCGCGTTGTGCGAGGCAGTGATCATCACACCTGCTGCAGCATTCAGATTGTGCACAGCATAAGAGATGACTGGCGTCGGCGCATCGGCCTGGCTGAGATAAACGGTGAAGCCATTGGCGGCTAGCACGCGCGCTACCTCAGAAGCATAGCGATCGGAGAGAAAGCGTGTATCGAAGCCAACAACAACGCGGCGCGGGTCTATGGTTTGTTCCAACGCCGCGCCGTTGTTCCAGGTTTCGTTTGCCAGGGCATCTGCAATGGCTTGGGTGACCATGCGTAAATTATCGAAGGTGAAGGTATCTGAGATGACGGCTCGCCAGCCATCGGTGCCAAAGTGAATGGGCATGTAGGGTTCCTCCTAAGGGGTATTTGCAGAGAGATTTTAGGGGTTGGGTGCGGGGGTAGCGGTGACCAGCAGGGTTTGCACTACCCAGCCTTCAATACCGGCGCTGTTGCGGATGCGCACCCAGTAAACTCCGCCCTGTTGGGTCGGTTCAGACAAAACCTGGATGATTTCGCCGTTCAAGACAGTGGTGAGGATGAGCGTATTATAACCGGGGGCTTCGCGCACGTTGGCGCCATCCGAGGTGGCTGCTGAAACGCGTGCCCAAATGGGGGTGGGCTCTGGGGTGAGGGTTTGCGTGGCGGTGGGGCTAGGCTCCAGCGTGGGGGTGAAGGTAGGTGGTAAGCTGGGGGTAGGGCTGGGTTCAGGGGTGGGGGTTTCGGTGGGCGTTTCGGTCGGGGCAAGCGTGAGGGTGGGGGTGGGCGTGTTGGGCTGTGGCGCAACCGGTGCAGGCAAGAAGAAGCCGCTGCCGAAACCGGTCAGGAGCATGACGGCTAGCAACCCGATCAGGATCATGCTGCCTGCGGCCAGAAAACCGGCCAGCTTGCGCGGGCGGAAACCCATCAGGGTCAACACAAATGAGCCGATGATGACCGCCCAGGCCATTTGGACGACAAAGACGATCAGACCATCGGGGAAGAGGCCCTGAACGCCACTGGTGAGGCCAAAACCAGCCATGCCGAGTGGCAGGTATAGCTCATAGGCCAGGGCGATGCTGGTGACCAGGGGGCGTTGTTTGGAGCGAATGAGCAGGAAGGCGGTCAGGCCAGCTCCCAGGCTGAGCAGCAACAAATCGGGCCACGAAAAAACGCTGTGATCGGTGATTTGCTGGAAGGTGGTCTCTGGCAAAGCTTGTGCGGCTAAGCCGCCCAACAGCCCGGCCAGGAAGAAGATTGTTCCGCCAATGATGGCTGAGATGAGGGCGCGCAGGAAGAAGCGCGCCGAGCCAAGTGCTGCACCAAGCGACATGCCGATGATGGGAGACATGAACGGGGCAAGCAGGATGACCAGCACGTACAGCGCCGGTGAATCGAGCAACATGGCGGCAACCATCACCAGGCTGGAGAGCAAAGCAAAGACGAAGAAATCAGCAGACGGAGTGGCGCGGTGCGACACCTCCTTGAGCAGGCTGTTGCGTTCGTCATGTTCTCTGGGCAAGACCAGCCGTTGCTGCTGTCGGCGGCGGGCAGGTGGAATTTTTTCCGGCGGTTCGGTTGGAATGGGCCGAGAAGTTGGTAGTGTCATTACAGAATCCTGAGGCTAATTATAATACAAAAATCCAAAGCGGTTTTCCAGTTGAAAAATTCACACGGCCTGCAAAAAGCGGGTACAATACGGGCATGAAACGATTTTGGTTTTGCTTGTTGTTCCTGTTTGTGGTTGGCTGTACGGCGACGACGCCGACCCTTGACCTGCCGGTTGTGGATACGCCGACGGCAAGCATGGCTGCTTCGGCCACCCTGCCGCCAGAAGTTCCGCCGACGCAGACGCCTGCGCCCGGGCGGGTGTGGTTGGTGGGCTCGCTGCCTGATGGCGATTTTCAGGCCGCCGTGGCAGCTTTGGCCGGGCAGAGCAATTTGACCCTGGAAGTGCGCCCTGATTTGCAAACCGGGTTGGAAGCTGAAGTGAAGATGGTGTTGGCTGGGGGCAACCCGGCTGGCCTGGCAAGCGCAGTTGCCGCTGCGCCACAGGTGCCGTTTGTGGTGTTTGGAGATGCGCCTGACTTGCCGCAGGCGACCAATGTGTGGCGGGTGCGGCTGCGTCCGCAAGATCAGCTGTTTGTTGCCGGCTATTTGACGGCTATTTTGGCGCCCGATTGGCGTTCGGCAGCTTTGTTGCCGGAAGATGCTGGATTGTTGGCGAAGGGCAGCGAGGTGTTTACCAACGGGGCGCGGTATTGGTGTGGGCGTTGCGCGCCGACGTATGGGCCGGTGGTGCTTTTCCCGCTAACGGCGACGCTGCCTTCGGGCAGTGCTCCTTCTGCCTGGCTGACGGCCTTTGATGTGTTGCACGAGAAGCGTGTGGAAGTAGTCTACGTGGCGCCGCAAGCGGTCAGCGAGGAACTGTTGCGCGGCTTGGCGGAGCGTCGGGTGCTGGTGGTGAGTGGCGGGCCGTTGCCCGATTCGGCGCGCGAGATTTGGGCTGCCGCGGTGATGGAAGACCCCGCACAGACGTTGCAGGAGATTTGGGCGGATGTTTTGGCGGGGCAGCCCGGGCAAGAGCGGTTGGTGGCTTTGCGGGTTGCTGAGGTCAACCAACGCCTGCTTTCGCCGGGGCGTCAGGAGCGGGCGGAGTTGGTCATTGCGGCACTGGATGAGGGGCTGATTTCTCCGTTTAGCGTCTCTGCGCCATAACACAATAATTATCAGCGGTTTGTCATCCGGCTATCAAGCCTTTTGATCCTGTCAGCGCGATGATGGGAGTACCTCAGGATCAGAAAGGAGAAAGCTGAGATGAACGCCAAAAAGTTTGTTGTGTTGTTGTGGGTGGCCTTGTTGGTTGTAGGTTGTGCACCGAAGCCGACAACAGTTGTCGCAACGTATGAGGTGCAAAAAACCCAAGCTGTTGAATTTGCCCCTCAACCCATCTATGAGCGCCCTCAATCTGCTGCCGAGCCGATTAGCCGCAGTGTTCCACAGCCAACCGCGGCAGCGGTGGTTGCCCCGCGGGATGTGCAGTTTCAGGATGCCGGCGTCAATCCCTATGTGGATACCTATCGTGACCATCTTTCAACCTTTGCTCTGGATGTGGATACTGCTTCCTATACGGTCATGCGCAATTACATCACGCAGGGCAGTTTGCCGCCGTATGAGTCGGTGCGGGTCGAAGAATACATCAATTACTTTGCGCCGGGTTATGAACCAACCAACGACACCTTTGCCATCTATGCCGATGGGGCGCCTTCGCCCTTCACGCGCGGCGAAATTTTGCTGCGCATTGGCATTCAGGGCTATGATGTGCCCGACCGTGAACGAAAGCCCGCCGCACTGACGTTTGTGATTGATAAATCCGGTTCGATGTCACAAGATGGACGCATGCAAATGGTCAAAGATGCCCTGTCTGCTCTGGTCGAGGGCATGGGCCCGGAAGATACCATTGCGGTTGTGGCGTATGACACGCGTGCTTACACCGTCTTGGAGCCAACGCGGGCAACGAACTACAGTGAGATTATGAGGGTGATTAACCGTTTGCAGCCGGGCGGGACGACCAATGTTGATGAAGGGCTTCAGTTGGGCTATCAGCTGGCCATGCGTGGGTATATGCCGGGTGGCATTAACCGGGTGGTGTTGTGTTCCGATGGCGTTGCCAATACTGGTTTGGTGCAGCCGGAACAGATTTTGGCACAGGTGCAAGGCTACGTGGATGAGGGCATCACCTTGACGACGATCGGGGTGGGCATGGGCAATTACAACGATGAGCTGCTTGAAAAGTTGGCCGATCGCGGCGATGGTGTCTATTTCTATGTGGATAGCAACGAAGAAGCGCGGCGCGTCTTTGTGGACAACCTGACCTCAACTTTGCAGGTGATCGCGTTGGATGCCAAAGTGCAGGTGGATTTCAACCCAGAACTGGTTGAGGAATATCGCCTGGTGGGGTATGAAAACCGTGCTGTGGCTGATCAGGATTTTCGCAATGATGCCGTAGATGGTGGAGAACTGGGCGCCGGGCATACGGCAACGGCGCTGTATGTGTTGCGTCTTGTGCCCAACGCCGAGGGACGGATTGCAACCGTGCAATTGCGCTGGCAGGATCCAGACACCTATGAGGTGGTGGAGATTAACGGCAATGTCAACACCTGGAATTTGGCCAAAGATTTCTACAGCACCGATGTCTACTTTCAACGAACCGTGATTGTGGCACAGTTTGCTGAGCTCTTGCGCCAAAGCCCTTATGCTGGACGCACCTCGTTCGCCGATTTGTCGGAGATGGCGGATGATTTGTGCCGTCAGATGCCACGTGATCAGGATACGCAGGAATTGGCCGATTTGATTGCGCGTGCAGCCCGCCTGAGCCGTTGACAGAATGACGCGCGCAAACCGTTACAGCCCAATCAGCTTTTGATTGGGCTGTTTGTGCACATATTGGCAAAAATCATCTATAATTGGGCTCATGCGCCTGATTGAGGAATCGGATTTAAGCGAACGCGAGCAAGAGATCTTGAAATTGCTGGCAACGGGTGCAAGCAACAAAGAGATTGCTCAGCGCTTGTTCATCAGCCCCAACACGGTCAAGGTCCATCTGCGCAACATTTTTACCAAGATTGGAGCTGCTTCACGGACAGAGGCCGTGTTGTATGCGCTGCGGGTGGGATTGGTGACTCAAGTTGTTGATGAGGGGCAGGCCTCTGCTGAAACAGAGCAGCCTGAGACTTCGCCACAGTTAGAGGTGGAGGTTGTGCAACCTGAGCAGGCCCCTATGCAATTGGAGGGCATAACGCCGTCGGTGACGGTTGAACGGGCGCCCGGACGCAGGCGCACCGTTTGGGTTGCCCTGGGCGTCATCGTGCTGTTGGCCGTGACGGCGCTGGGCTGGTGGTGGCAGACGAGAAGCCTGGAGCGCACCCTTGTGCTGACACTGACGCCTACCCCGATGGTGTTGCCGCGCTGGCAACTTCAGCAAAGTTTGCCGGTCACGCTCTCCGCTCCGGCAGCAGTGGTGTATGAGCAGACGTTTTATTTTGTGACCGGGCAGGAAGACGGGGCGGCTTTGCGCTATCATCCCAAACAGAAAAGCTGGCAGGCCTTGGCGGTGAAACCAACACCGGTGCGCGATGCTGGGGCGGTGCTGATTGGTGAGCTGATTTATGTGCCCGGTGGCCGCCTGGCAGATGGACGGGCGACGGATCGCCTGGAGGTGTATAATCCGCGCCTCGATCGGTGGGAGCTGCGCGCCTCGTTGCCGTCGCCGCGCTGTGCCTATGCTTTGGCGGCGTTGGAAGGGCAATTGTATTTGTTCGGCGGCTGGGATGGCCGCGATTATGTGGCCGATGTGTTTATCTATGATCCGCAGACAGATGCCTGGCACACGGGGCAGCCGATGGCTGCAAGGCGCGGTTTTGCCGCTGCTGTGGCTGTGGGGGGAAAGATTTTGGTGTTGGGCGGCTGGGATGGCAAGACTGCGCTGGCAACGAACAGCGTTTATTTTCCGCAGCGCGATGAGAATGGCGAGAAGGCCTGGGAAGATCAGCTGCCGCTCCCTGAGGGACGCTATGGGCTTTCGGCGGCTTTTCTGACGGATGTGGTGTATGTGATTGGCGGAACGGATGGGCAGACGGAGCTTGCTCCATTGCGGTATGATGCAGATGGCAATGCCTGGCTGCCGCTCGAGCTTCCGCCGCAGGATGTGGGGGTTCAGCCGGTGGTGTTGCCTTTGGGGACGCAGTTACATGTCTTCGGTGGGTTGCATGGCGGTGTTGGCACGGCGGAGTATTTGACCTATCAGGCATCGTATGTAATTGTGTTGCCGATATTGCAAAACAGCGGGCAGTGAGCCGGCGCGTCCCAAGTGGGCGGCGTGGAAGGATGGCAAGTTTACACTATAGCACCCCTCGATGGGGCCGGAGAAGGTGGAGGGGAATCAAAAGAGCGGGCGACCGGATTCGAATAGCACCCCTCGATGGGGCCGGAGAA
>JAIWNK010000034.1 GCA_020216845.1 Anaerolinea sp.
AAGGACGCGGTCTATTTGATGATGAACCGTCAGCACCTGTTGCTGTCGGTAGGGGCATTCAGCTTTGGCTTCATTCCGGTCGTGTATCTGTTGCAGGTGGTGTTGTTGGTGTTTGCTAGCAATTTGCCGCCCGGTTTGATGTTGGCGGGGTTGTTATTTGCTGCCGCCTGGATTGAAGAGGTGGTCAAGACGATTGGCATTGTGACCCTGTATGAGCACGGCTATGTGCGCGGCGTTGGCAAGATTTTGCTGTTGGCGTTGGCTTCGGCGCTTGGCTTTCTGATTGGCGAAAAAGGGCTGTTGCTGTTTTCGCTTAGCTTCGTTTCCGAATCGGCGCTTTCGGGGGCTATTTTTAGCAGCGGTTTGTTGTTGGTGCCGCTGCTGGTGCATTTCTTCTTCACTGCTTTTGTCAGCTTGCTGCGTGCCTACACCCGCTTGCCCTATGGGGTGATTTTGTTGCTGAGCGCTTTGCTGCACTCGTTGTATAACGGGTTGATTCTGCGGGGAGGGTAGCCCAATGCACGTCTTCTTTGCCATCGTCAAGAAAGAAATCTCTTCAGTGCTGCGCGACCGCACGATTTTGATTGCCGTGCTGATTCAACTGTTTGTGGCTTCTTTTTCTTCGGCGTTGTTGGTGGGTATGTTGTCCCTTTACGATGCCGACTCGGCGCAGCTGTATAACACTTTTCGCATTCGGGCGGGGCTGATTGGCACAGCCCCGGTTAGCTTTGTGAACGCCCTGGAAGCGCGCGGGGTCAACACGCTGCCGTTGAACGATTTAAACGATGCCCTGGCGCAGCTCAATCGCGGGGAATTGCAGGCGGTGATGGTGATGCCTGCTGCGGACACGGCTGACCTGGTCGAAATACAACTTTACCTGCCGCCCGAAGGGGCGCTTTCCTCGATGGTGTTGAACTATTTACAGGAGCCGCTCAAGAAATATGAAAATAGCCTGCGGGCTGCCAACGGCCTGACGGTGCGCTATACGGACCTGAAAGGCACGCCTCCAACGACCTACGAGTTCCTCTATACCATCATCTTGCCGTTATTGATGTTCTTCCCGGCCTTCATTGCCGGCAACATGGTGATTGACTCGATCTCTGAGGAGATTCAAAATCAGACCCTTGATACGCTTTTGGCTGCCCCGCTGACGCTCAATCAGGCGCTGTTGGCCAAGATGACCGCGGCATTGGTATTGGCGCTGCTTCAGGCGCTGACCTGGATTTTGCTCTTGCGATTGAATGGCACGGCCATTCAGCATCCTGTGTTGATTTTGAGCCTGATGACGTTGATGACGGGGCTGATTTGCGTCTTGGCGGCGACCATTGTTCTCCTCTTCCGCGATCGCGAGCGTTCACAGTTTGTCTATTCGCTGAGTTTGCTGGCAGGCAACAGTTTGCTTTTTGCGATTGAGGGGGCGCCGCTTAAAACCATGGCGCGCTTTGCAGTTGGCGATGTGCTCACCACGCCGTTGAATTTGCTGCCTTATGCTGCCTTGCTGATGCTATCCCTGTTGCTGCTGCTGCGGTTCAGTCACCGCTTTCAGCGCTGAGCTGCCAACCGTCCGATTTTCATTCAGAAGTCGCATCACTTAATCTCTTTTCATTTTTCAAATTCATTCTATAATCATACTATCCGCTGCCTCACTGACTGAGGCTCTGTTTGCTTTTGAAAAAGAGGTTGTGATGAAGCTCAAGTTCAAGCTGTTCTCTGGCTTGACGGTTTTGTTGTTGCTTAGTTTGGGCTGCAACTTGCCGTTTAGCAATATCGGTCAGACGCCCACGCCGCTCATTCCCACTGCCTTTCCGCCAACAAGGTCTGTTCCATTTCCAACTCAGCCGGGGGTGCCCAGTGTCACCCCGGCAGCACCTGTCTCGCCAACGCCTGTGTCCCCGACGCCCACGTTGCCGGTGCTGCTTGAGCCGCCCGGCACCGCAACGGAGACGGTTACGCTTGCCAGTCTGTTGAATACGCCCCTGACGGATGTGCGTCGTTCGTTAATTTATCCGGTTGGCGGTTTTGAAGGTTTTGGATCGTGTGACCCGGCGTTGACGACCCCCGCCTTTCAGGGGGATCTGCCCGGTGAGGTGGAGCTCGGCAGCTTGCCTTTTTATGGTGTGACCGTCAGTTCGTGCGGTTGGCAGCGTGATGAGACCATCACCATGACCCTGACCCAACCGGATGGCAGCACTAAGGTCGAAACCTTGACTTTTGACCCGGATATGGGCGTGACCGGTTTTTATAGCTTTGGCTACGGCGCGTTGCTTGGCCGCTATACGGTCACGGTCAGTGGGCGGGCTGCGACGCTGACGCATAGCTTCACGGTCGTTGCCCCGCGCCGTGCTGCGCTGTTGGAAGGGCGCGATGGTTGGATTTACCTGACCGGCTTTGTGCCCGGGCAGCGTTTGCGCTTTGTTGCCTTCGATAATCCGCCCAACTCGATGCTGCTCGTGCGCTTGGGCTGGCGCGAGTTTTTTGCCGACTCGCGCGGCAATCTCTTGCTGCAGGATACAACCTACGCCGATTATGTGGTCATTCTGACGGATGATGGTCAATACTACCGGCGCAATGATTTGCTGTCGTTTTTCATCAGCGATGCCTTCCGTCCGGCGGTTGTGCCGCCTTGTGCTGGGCCGAGCAGTCGCCTGGCCGATGTGGCACAGGCACGCGTTGTGCCGGGCGGCGGTCCCAACAATGTTCGCCAATCCCCAGGGCTTCGCTCCCCGTTGCTGGGGCAGGTGCCGGCCGGGCAAAAGGTCATGATCTTCAGCGACCCGCCCGTCTGTGCGGATAATATGCTGTGGTGGTATATCGGCGATATGGGCAACATCAGCGGGTGGACTTCGGAAGGCCAAGGCAGCACCTATTGGCTGGAACCGACGGAATAGAAGGAGGAATGCATGGCGCACCTTAAGACCGCTCTGACTGGCTACGTCTCCTATCGGGGGCGGGAAGGGCAATGGGCCTTTTTGTTGCACCGCATCAGCGGGTTGGGAACGGGGCTGTTCTTAACCATTCACATTGTGGATATTGCCCTGGTATATTTTGCTCCGCAGCTCTTTTTGGAGGTGCTTCAGCTGTATCGCAGCACGTTGTTTGGCATTGGTGAGATCTTCCTCGTCTTCTGCGTTTTTTATCATGGCGTTAATGGGCTGCGCATTGCTTTGTTTGACCTCAAGGCGGCGCAGCGCTGGAACATTCCAACCGCGCGCGGTTCCGCTCGACTGGTGCTGATCATTGCCCTGGTGCTGTGGTTGCCCTGCGCAGTTTGGATGCTGCGTTCCTTGCTGTTGCATAATTTCGGCTTGTTTCAATGAAAGGCGGTTTGGCAATGCAAAACACCGCACCAAGAAACTTTGAAACTTTCGCCTGGCGGGCGATGCGCATCAGTGCCTTCTTGCTCATTCCGTTGGTTTGGGGGCATATGATTTTGCAGGATGTGGTCGTTGGGGTGCATAACATGGACCTGGGCTACGTGGCGGAGCGTTGGGCTAGCTTGTTTTGGCGCATCTATGACGGTTTGTTGCTTGGCCTGGCTTTTGCGCATGGCGTCAACGGGCTGCGGCAGGTGCTGCGCGATTACCTGCACGGCGAAATTGCCCGCCGCATTGTCAATTGGGGCGCCCTGGCCTTTTGGCTGATTCTGACGTTGGTGGGCTTTGCGGCGTTGATTGCAGGCGTGCGCGCTCAGTGAGGAGGCATGGCATGACGCAATTTCACACCTATGAAGTGTTGGTGATTGGCGCAGGTGGGGCTGGACTGATGGCGGCACTCAACGCTGCTCAAACGGCCAAGACCGCCGTGCTGAGCAAGCTCCATCCGCTGCGCTCGCATACGGGGGCGGCTCAGGGCGGGATTGGCGCAGCACTGGGCAACCTGGAGGAAGATCACTGGGAATGGCACGCTTACGACACGATTAAGGGCAGCGATTACCTGGGTGATCAGGATGCAATTGAGTTCATGTGTGCCGAAGCGGTGCAGGCGGTGTATGACCTGGAGCATTTTGGCCTGCCTTTCTCGCGCACGACGGATGGGCGCATTGCACAGCGGCCCTTTGGTGGACATACCAACAACGTCACTGGCAAGCCGGTGCGCCGCTCTTGCTATGCCGCGGACCGCACCGGGCACATGATTTTGCAAACGCTGTATCAGCAGTGTGTTCGTCATCAAACCGAGTTTTATAATGAATTTGAGGTGTTGGATTTGCTGATTGAGGGTGGACGGGCAGCCGGGGCGGTAGCTGTTGAGCTGGCGACCGGTGAATTGCACGTCTTTCGCGCCGCGGCGGTTATTTTGGCGACGGGCGGGCATGGCCGCATGTGGGAGATTACCTCGAACGCCTATGCCTACACTGGCGACGGTGTGGCGGTTGCGGTGCGGCGCGGTCTGCCCGCCGAAGACCTGGAATTTTTTCAATTCCACCCGACCGGCATTTACAAACTGGGCATTTTGATCACCGAAGCGGTGCGTGGCGAAGGCGGTGTGTTGATCAATGGCAAAGGCGAGCGGTTCATGCCCCATTATGCCCCTCGCATTAAAGATTTGGCTTCGCGCGATGTCGTCAGCCGTTCAATGTATTTGGAAATGCGCGCCGGCCATGGCATCCAGGGTGAGCGCTATCTTTACCTGGATGTGCGCCCTGAAACCGTCAATCGCTATGCTGCTGAAGATGGTCGCACCCGCCCGGATGGCAGCCCTTACCGCGTGACAGCGGATGAGATCTTGGCCAAGATACCGGATATTGCCGATTTTTGCCGCACCTATTTGGGGGTAGACCCGGTTTTGCAGCCCATCCCGGTGCAACCGACTGCACATTATGCGATGGGCGGCATTCCGACCAATGTGTATGGGCAGGTGCTCCAAAATGCTGCCGGGGATGTTTTGCCCGGCCTGTATGCTGTGGGCGAGTGTGCGTGTGTGTCGGTGCATGGCGCCAATCGGCTTGGCACCAATTCGTTGGTGGATTTGATTGTGTTTGGCAAGCACGCCGGTCGGCACGCCGCACAAGCGGCAAAGGGCAGTGACCTGCCACCTTTGCCGGCGGACGCGGAGGGCTTTGCCCGCCAACAAATTGAACAATTGCGCATTGGCAGCGGCAAAGAGACCGTGGCAGCTTTGGGTAAGGAATTGCGCGCGCTGATGTTCGATGCTGTCGGCGTCTTCCGCACGCAGGATAGCCTGGATTATGCGGTGGAGAAGATTGGTGAGCTGCGGCAGCGCTATCGGCAGGTGCGCGTGCAAGACCCGGGGCGCATTTTCAATCAGGAGATGTTGACTGCCTGGGAATTGGGCAATCTGCTTGACCTGGCGCTGTTGACCGCCCGGGCTGCGGCGGCCCGCACCGAAAGCCGCGGTGCCCATGCCCGTGAGGATTATCCACGCCGCGATGATGCAGCCTGGTTGCGGCATAGCCTGGCCTGGTTGGAGGGGGATGCCGTTCGCCTGGATTATAAGCCGGTGACCATCACCCGTTATCCGCCCAAAGAACGCACGTATTGAGGCTTGCCATGAAACGAACTCTGCGTATTTTCCGCTTTCACCCTGAGCAAGATACCCGTCCCCACTATGCGACCTACTCGTTAGAGGTTCAACCAACCGACCGGGTGTTGGACCTGTTGGAACAGGTGCGCGCCGAATACGATCCTGGTCTGGCGTATCGCCGTTCGTGTGCGCATGGTGTGTGTGGCTCCGATGCCATGCGCATCAATGGGCGCAATGCGCTGGCCTGCAAAGTGTTGGTGCAAGATTTGTCTACGCCGGTTGTGACGATTGAGCCGCTCTTGGGGCTACCGTTGATTAAAGATTTGGTGGTGGATATGGAGCCTTTCTTTGCCCATTACCGCGCCGTGCTGCCTTATTTGATTAACGATGAGCCTTTGCCGGCGGATGGACGGGAACGCTTGCAAACTGCGGCGGAGCGTGATCGCTTTGATGAGACCACGCGCTGCATTCTATGTGCTGCCTGCACCACGTCTTGCCCGTCGTTTTGGGCCAATGGGCAATATCTTGGCCCGGCTGCTTTGGTCACCGCACACCGTTTCTTGTTCGATAGCCGCGACCGCGCCGCCCCGCAGCGCTTGCAGATTTTATCGGCGCGTTCGGGGGTATGGTTGTGCCGCACGGCTTTCAACTGTACCGAAGCTTGCCCGCGCGAGATTCACATCACCCGGGCAATTGCCGAAATCAAGCAGAGCATCCTCAAGGGGCGACCGGCGGTGTAGCCTTCAGGGCGCGCTCTTTGCTGACCTGTCAACAAGCGCTGTGTAGACGATGTTGCGGATGGCATCTCAGGTCTCAGTGCGAGCCGCTGAGCAGCAATTGAACCGTGTACCCGCCGATTTCAACTGTGTCGCCATCCAAAGCGACAGATTGAATCGCATCGCTTCGGTCATCTACCTGAAGCAAGCGAATGAAGCGGCCCTCAAGGCCGGTGATGCGGTAGCAGATGCTGCTTTGTGTTGGGTTGGCAATCAACAGGGCGGTTTCGTCGGCGTTGTTTTGGCCGGCCAACATCCACAGGCCTGTTTGCCGATCGGCAGATAGCGCCATGCGTTGCGGGTGCGCTGCAAGCTGTGACCATAATTCGAAAGCAAGCGCAATTCGTTTCGGCTTGCCGTCGGCATAGAAGATGCCGTAAAATTGCGGCGCGTCCATCGCCGGGTCGGGGCCGCGATAAAACGTTGAAACAGCGACATCGTTGTCTTGCAGGGCAATCCAACTTGCCGTCAGAAGGGCAGCGCCCTTGCCGCCTGTGCGCAATGCGAGCGCTTCGGCGTTGGGGCTTGCCTGTCGCCGTATATCCGTGTTCCATTCGGTGATGTGCATGGCCGTGTTTTGAAAGCCATGTGCATCCAATTCGGCGCGATAAAACTGTGCTGCTCTGACGGTTTCATTGGGGTCGTTGGAATAGAGGTGCCAGGAGAAGAAATCAAGCGGGGCGTTGTTTTTGCGAACATAGTCTAGAAAATTGCGCAACCATGTTTGCCCGGTCGGCGTAGAGACGCCCATTTGCGTCAAACCAGGCCCGCCAATCAGCAGATCGGGAAAAGCTTGTTTGAGCGCCTGAGCGGTTTCAACGTAGAGCTGAAAATATTCTTGCGCGTTGTGTGGCTTGGGCCAAAACTGTAGGTTATCGGGCTCATTCCAAATTTCGACGTAGTGAAAGGACGTGTTGAAACCGTTCCATTGACCTTGACGATAGTGGCGAATGACTTCAACCGCAGCGCGCACCCAGTTTGATCGTTCCTGTGCGTTTGCGGGTGGGGTGGCGTTGTTGTATGAATCGCCGAGGCGCAAGTAGGGTTCAAACCCACCGGCAATGATGGCTTGCCAGGCTTTGTCGCTTTGTTGAAAGTCGTAGGCTTGTGGGTCTGATGGGTCGCGCCTTCGGTCAGGGTACATCATGGCCATATCCAATGGGCCATAAAAATCATGCGTGCGGATGAGCGTAACACCAATTTGTCGGTAGGCACGGGTCAGGTCGGCATTTTCCGGGTCGTTGCCCGCCGGCCCCGGGCCAATGTTGATCCCCAACAAAGGCCGAATGGGTTGAGCGGTTGTTGCTCCCAGGCGGAGAGTCACAATGGGTTGGCAGTGCGGTGCCGTTGTCGGCGTTGAAGCAAGGGTGGCTGTTGCCGGCAAGGGCATTTTGGTGGACAGAACGGGTGTGGTTGGGGGTGGGTTGCAAGCGGCTATGGAAAGGATACACAGAAAAGTCAGGAGTAGAAAGAAAAACCTTTTCATTTTGCACCTCCGCCAAGACAATGATTTTGAAAGTCATTGATAAAAAAATTGTAGCACTTTTATCAGAAAGCATCACAAAAGGATATTGTTTTTGACCGTTTTTGTGGTAGAATAGCCCGCAATTCAGCTCATCCAGAGAGGTGGAGGGACCGGCCCGTTGAAACCTCGGCAACCCTGTCCATGGCGACAGATGGTGCCAAATCCGGCAGAGTCCGCCTGGTGCGGAGTTTCTGGAAGATGAGTGCCGCCATTCCATTGTGGTTGTGCCTCTCTTGCCAGGAGAGGCTTTTTTTTTATCTTGTTTCGGAGGTGAACGATGAAGACGACGTATACCAATCGGAGATATTTGGACGCTCTGCAACAGCGCGTTTTGATTTATGACGGTGCGATGGGTACAAGCCTGCAAAAAATGAACCTGACTGCGCAGCACTTTGGCGGGGAGCAGCGCCTTGGCTGTAATGATGCGCTGGTGTTGAGTTACCCGCAGGCGATTGAGCAGGTGCACCGCTCTTTTTTGGATGTCGGTGTGGATGTGTTGGAGACCTGCACGTTTCGCTCTAACCCGATCACGTTGGGTGAATATGGATTGAGCGAGCGCACGGAGGAAATCAACCGGCTTGCCGCGAGCCTGGCCCGTGGTTTGGCGGATGAATACACACACCGCACGGGTCAGGAGCGTTTTGTGGCCGGCTCAATTGGCCCTTCGGGCAAATTGCCCTCGCTGAATGACCCGGAGATGACGATTGATTTCGATGCCCTGGCGGATGTCTTCCGCCGGCAGGCGCGTGGCCTTTTGCAGGGCGGGGTGGATGTTTTGCTAATTGAGACCTCGCAGGATATCCTTGAGGTGCGCGCCGCCATCCTGGGCTTGCTTGCCGCCTGTGATGAGACCGGCATTCGCGTGCCGATTCAGGCGCAGGTGACGCTGGACACAACCGGGCGCATGTTGCTTGGCTCTGATATTGCAGCTGTGCTGACGATTTTGGAGGGCTTCCCGATTGCTGCGTTGGGCCTGAATTGTTCAACCGGCCCGGATTACATGCGCGAGGCGATCCGCTACCTGGGCGAAAACAGCCCCGTGCCGGTTTCGTGCATTCCCAATGCCGGGCTGCCGCTGAATGTGGATGGGCAGGCGGTTTATCCGTTGCAGCCGCAGCCCTTTGCAGAAACGCTGAGTGATTTCGTCGCCCGCTATGGGGTGGGCATTGTTGGTGGGTGCTGCGGCACAACGCCGGATCATTTGCGCACGCTGGTGCAGGTGCTGAATGGGGCGGATAGGCGACCGCAGCCGCGCCCGATTTGGTGCGCACCGCGCCTTGCTTCTGGTGTGCAGGCCATGGCGATGCAGCAAGAGCCGCGTCCGTTTTTGATTGGCGAGCGTTTGAATACGCAAGGCAGCCAAAAGTTTAAGAAGCTGATCTTGGCCGAAGACTTTGAAGGGGCGCGCAAGATTGCCGAGCAACAGGTTAATAGTGGTGCTCATGGCCTGGATTTGTGCCTGGCTTTGACAGAACGCAGTGATGAGGCGCGCAGCATGGAGCGCTTGATTCAAACCTTGCGCCTCACAACCCGCGTGCCGTTTATTATTGATACGACCGAGCCGGACGTGATGGAGGCGGCGCTCAAAGCTGCTCCGGGGCGCTGCTTGCTCAATTCGACCAACCTGGAAGGCGGACGGGCGCGTTTTGACCGTGTCTTGGGCCTGGCACAGCGCTACAATGCTGCTGTCATCTTGCTCACGATTGATGAGCAGGGCATGGCCAAGACAGCGGAGCGCAAGCTGGAAATTGCCCGGCGCATGCACGACCTGGCCGTGAATGAATTTGGCTTACGTCCGTGTGATTTGGTCTTCGACGCGCTGACTTTTACCCTGGCAACGGGTCAGGCCGAGTTTGCCACGTCAGCTGTGGAAACGCTGGAAGGCATTCGCCGCATTAAGGCTGAGCTGCCGGGGGTGCTGACTTCGCTGGGGGTGAGCAATTGCTCGTTTGGCCTCATGCCATCGGCGCGAGCGGTGTTGAACAGCGTGATGCTCTACCATGCGGTTCAGGCCGGGCTGGATATGGCGATTGTCAACCCGGCGCAAATTACGCCCTATGCCGAAATTTCGCCTGAGCAGCGTTCGCTGGCCGAAGATTTGATCTTCAATCGCCGAGCCGATGCGCTTGCCCAATATGTGGAATATTTCTCCCAGCACGCCGGGGATGGCCAAAAGGCGGATGCCAATCAGCAGGCTTTGCAGGCCATGTCGCCGCAG
>JAIWNK010000035.1 GCA_020216845.1 Anaerolinea sp.
GAGCGCCTGCATCATGCCATTCTGCACCGTCGGCGCGAGGGCATTGAGGCCGATATTGACCTGATCCTGGCGCAGGATGAGACCGCGCCGCGGGGTGAGGTGGCGGTGCGCATTTTGAATGAGGTTTTGCTGCCGGCCATGAAAGAGGTGGGCGATAAGTTTGGCACGGGGGAGCTGATTTTGCCGTTTGTGCTCCAATCTGCTGAGGTGATGAAGAAGGCTGTGGCGCATTTGGAACAATATCTGGAGCGCAAAGAGGGGGTGAACAAAGGCACAGTTGTGCTGGCAACCGTCTATGGGGATGTGCATGATATTGGCAAGAACCTGGTCAAGACAATTTTGGTCAACAACGGCTATGCCGTGCACGACTTGGGCAAGCAGGTGCCGGCCGAAACGGTTATTTCAAAAGCGGTTGAGCTAAACGCCGATGCCATTGGTCTGAGCGCCCTGTTGGTGAGCACCAGCAAACAAATGCCGCTGATTGTCAATGAGTTGCACCGACGCGGGTTAAACTTCCCGGTGTTGATTGGCGGGGCGGCGATCAATCAGCGCTTTGGACGGCGCATTTTGCGCACGGATGATGGCGCATGGTATGAGCCGGGTGTGTTTTATTGCAAAGATGCCTTTGAGGGGCTCTCTACCATGGATGCGCTCAGTGATGCGCAACAGCGCCCGGCGTTGTTGGCGCAGGTGCGTCGTCAGGCTGAGATGGAACTCGCTCGCCCTGCCGGAGGAGCTGTTTCGGCGACCTCAAGCGGGCGGCGCACTGTTCCCCCTGCGGAGCGAATCCCCACCCCACCGGGTTGGGGGGTGCGGGTTGTGCGGCAGATGCCGTTGGACGTTGTCTTTGAGCATCTTTCGAAGAACGAATTGTTCCGCCTTTCGTGGGGGGCAAAGAACACGCATGGTGAGGCCTGGCAGGCGTTGCAAGCTGAGTATGAGCAGCGCTTGCAGGAGATGCGCCGTCAGGCACGGCAGGAGGGTTGGCTGAAGCCGCAGGGTGTGTATGGGTATTGGCCAGCACAGGCGGATGGCGATGACCTGATCTTGTTTGATCCGGAAAGCCTCAGCAGTGGCAACCCGCAGGAGCGGGCGCGCTTTCACTTTCCCCGTCAGCCCGATGGTGAGACCTTGTGCCTGGCGGATTACTTCTTGCCCCTGGGCGCAGCGCAAATGGATGTGGTTGCCTTGCAGGTTGTGACTGTTGGGCAGGAGGCAAGCGAGCGCTTTGAGACTTTGCAGGAGGCGGGGGAATATAGCGAGGCTTACTTCCGGCATGGTTTGGCTGTGCAAACGGCTGAGGCCTGTGCTGAATATCTGCATCGGCACATCCGCCGGGAGTTGGGCCTGGCCGAGGGGCAGGGCAAGCGCTATTCTTGGGGCTACCCGGCGATTCCAGATTTGGCGGATCACGCCGTGGTGTTTGACTTGCTGCCGGCACAGGCGGAGCTTGGGATGCACCTGACGGAGGCCTATCAGTTGGTGCCGGAGCAGTCTACCGCGGCCATTATTGTCCATCACCCATTGGCCAAGTATTACAACGTGGGCGAAGCGCGCATTGATGCCCTGTTGCGGGAATAGGAGCAGAACGATGAGCCGATCAAAATTCATTGAATGGTTACAAACCGAGCGGGTGCTCTTCTCGGATGGGGCGATGGGCACGCTGCTCAATCAACGCGGGGTGGGCTTTGATGCTTGCTTCGACTCGCTCAACCTGAGTGACCCGGCCATGGTGGCGCAGGTACATCGTGAATACATTGAGGCCGGTTCGCACATGATTCAGACCAACACGTTTGGCGCCAATCGCTACAAATTGGCGCAGCACGGCCTTGAAAACAAGCTGATTGAAATCAACACGGCTGCGGTCGAACTGGCGCGGCGCGTCATCCTGGCTTCCTTCAAGGAAGTGTTGATTGCCGGTGACATCGGCCCGTTGGGGGTGCGGCTTGCTCCGTTTGGACGGGTGCAGCCCGAGCAGGCCCGTCAGGCGTTTGAGGAGCAAATTGCTGTGCTGGCCGGGGCAGGTGTTGATTTGTTGATCATCGAGACGATGACTGATTTGTATGAAATCGGTGAGGCAATTGCTGCTGCCCGTCGCGTGGCGCCGGGACTGCCGGTGGTGGCTTCGATGACCTTCACCCGCGATGACCGCACGCTGTTGGGCGATAGCCCTGCCCGGGTTGCGCAGTTCATTCGCGCCGCGGGTGCGGATGTGATTGGCGTCAATTGTTCCGGCGGGCCAAGTCAGATTTTGCACATCCTCAAGCAGATGCGTCAGGCTGTGCCGGAGTCGCGCTATTCGGTCATGCCCAATGCTGGCTGGCCGCAGCAGGTTGGCGGGCGGATTATGTACCCGGCTGCGCCCGAATATTTCGGCGATTATGCGTTAGCGTTTTGGGAGGCCGGGGCTTCACTGATTGGCGGTTGTTGTGGCACAACGCCATTGCACATTCAGACAATGCGCCGTGCCCTGGAGCAAGCGCCGCAGGTGCTGGTTCGTCCGACCAATGGCTTCAACGTTGCCGAGCGCGAGGAAGAACAGGCCGCTCAACCGCCGACGCAGCTGGCGCAAAAGCTGGCAGAGGGGCGGTTTGTCATTGCGGTTGAAATGGACCCGCCGCGCGGCCTGAGCACGCATAAGCTGTTGGCCGGGGCAAGCCTGCTGGCTGAGGCGGGCGCAGATGTGATTGATGTTGCCGATAGTCCCATGGCGCGCATGCGCATGAGCCCTTGGGCGGTGTGCAATCTGATTCAGCGCAAGGTGGGCATTGAGACGGTGTTGCACTTCCCGACGCGCGGGCGCAATTTGCTGCGGGTGCAGGGCGACTTGTTGGCTGCTCATGCCCTGGATGTGCGCAATGTGTTTGTCGTCATGGGCGACCCGACCGCCATCGGTGATTATCCGGATGCAATGGATAATTATGACCTGGTGCCTTCTGGCCTGATTAAGCTGATCAAGCAGGGCTTCAATGCCGGGGTGGATCATGCCGGGGCGGATATCGGTCAGCCGACTTCGTTCTTTGCGGGGTGTGCCCTCAACCTGACCCCGGATGATGCAGAGTCGGAGATCAAGAACTTGCGCCGCAAGCTGCGCGCTGGCGCTGATTTTATCCTCACTCAGCCGATTTATGACCTGGCGGCAGCTCAGGCGTTTTTGGCGCGCGCCCGCGCCGAATTGGATGGCATTCCGGTGCCGATTCTGGTCGGCATTTTGCCGCTTTCTTCGGCGCGCCATGCTGCTTTCTTGCATCATGAGGTGCCCGGCATTAACATCCCCGAAGAATTGCGCCAACGCATGGAAAAATCGGGAGAAAATGCACCTCGCACGGGCATCGAAATTGCGCTAGAATTGATTGCGCAAATTCGCTCCATTCCGGAAGCGCGCGGCATTTACATCATGCCGGCCTTCAACCGTTTTGACTATGCGGCAGAAATCATAGAGACGATCCGCCGAGGTGACCATGCTGTTGACGATTGATATTGGCAATACCAACCTGACGCTGGGCCTGTATGAGGGGCAGCGTTTGGGGGCGCGCTGGCGTCTGGCAACTGATCATGAGCGCATGACGGATGAATATGGCTTGCAAATCCTTGGCTTGTTGCAACATGGCGGCTGTTCCCCGCAACAGTTGCATGGCGTGTGTCTGGCTTCGGTTGTGCCGCCTCTGACCGGGCGGATTGTGCAGGCTTGCCGCCAATACCTGCATTGTGAGCCGTTGGTGGTGGATGCCCGCACCGATACCGGCATTCGCATCGCCTATGACGACCCGGGCGCAGTGGGCGCTGATCGGATTGTGGATGCTGTGGCTGTGCAACATTTTTATGGTGGCCCGGCCTGCGTGGTGGATTTTGGCACGGCAACAACGTTCGATGCCCTGACGGCGGACGGAGTCTATTTGGGCGGGGCCATTGCTCCCGGCATTGGCATTTCAGCGGATGCGCTGGTGCAGCGCACTTCCAAATTGCCGCGGGTGGATCTTTCTGCCCCGCCTTCGGTAATTGGACGCAACACCGTTCATGCGATGCAGTCCGGTTTGCTGTATGGCTATGTTGCCATGGTGGAGGGCATGGTGGCGCGCTTTCGCGCTTGCCCCGAACTTGGTCCGCAGATGAAGGTGATTGCAACCGGCGGGTTGGCCGAGACGGTTGCGCAGCATACGGATGTGTTACAAATCATTGCTCCCTGGTTGACGCTGGATGGGTTGCGCCTGTTGTGGGAGCGAGCACAAAACCAACGAAAGGATTAAGCCAATGTCCAACCCTTTGCAGGGCCAACACATTCTCCTCGGTGTGACCGGTTCGATTGCCGCTTACAAGGCAGCAGATTTGGCCTCCAAGTTGACGCAGGCCGGGGCGCTGGTGGATGTCGTCCTGACCGAAGGGGCACAGCATTTTATCACCCCGCTGACGTTTCAATCGGTGACGGGGCGCAAGGCTTATACCGATGCAGATTTGTGGGGCGGCGAAGGGCATGTTACCCATATTGGCCTGGGGCGCGCCGCACAATGGATTGTGGTTGCGCCTGCTTCGGCCAATACGTTGGCCCGCCTTGCGCACGGTTTGGGCGATTCACTGCTCAGCCTGGCTGTGCTTGCCAGTCATTGCCCGCTGGTCTTGGCCCCGGCAATGGATGTGGGCATGTTTGAACACCCGGCTACGCAGGCCAATGTGGAACTCCTGGTGCAGCGCGGCGCGCATCTAATTGGCCCGGCAGAAGGTCACCTGGCTTCGGGCCTGACGGGGCGCGGGCGCATGGTGGAACCGGGCGAGATTGTGGCGGCGCTGCGTTACCTGGCGGGGCGCAAAGGCCCTTTGGCTGGCCGGCGCATCGTCATCACCGCCGGTGGCACGCAAGAACCGCTTGACCCGGTGCGCGTGTTGACCAACCGCTCTTCTGGCAAGCAGGGCTTTGCCCTGGCGCAGGCCGCTTTGGACGCGGGGGCTGAGGTGACGCTGATTGCCACCCCTACGGCTTTGCCCGTGCCATATGGTGCCCGTCACGTTGCTGTTCGCAGTGCGGCGGAGCTTTTGGCAGCGGTGCAAGCCGAGCTCTTGGGGGCGGATGCGTTGATTATGGCCGCGGCAGTGGCCGATTTTCGCCCCGCTCAGCCGGCAGCAGATAAGATCAAGAAACACGGTGCGGCACTGACGTTGACGCTGGAGCCAACCGAAGATATTTTGGCGCTCACCGGCGCTCAACGTGCCCAAACGGGTTGGCCGCGCTGCCTGGTTGGGTTTGCTGCCGAAAGCCGCGACCTGCTTGAGAATGCTCAGGCCAAATTGCGTGCCAAGAGCCTTGACTTCATTGTTGCCAATGACATCAGCGCAACCGATGCGGGTTTTGAGACGGATACGAACCGTGTTGTGCTGCTGTTTGCTGATGGGCGTAGCGAAACATTGCCATTGATGAGCAAGGCCGAGGTGGCTGAGCGCGTCATTGCTGAGGTTGTGCAACGATGCGCGTCTTAGTGCTTTCCGATATTCATGGCAACCTGGTGGCGTTGGAACGCGTGCTGGAACACGCCGGCGCAGTGGATGCGGTTTGGTGCTTGGGGGACCTGGTTGGCTATGGCGCACAGCCAAATGAGTGTGTTGAGCGCGTGGCGGCCTTGCCCAACCTGGCCTGTGTGCGCGGCAATCATGATGCCGCTGTTTTGGGTTACTTTGATTTGGATGCCTTCAACAGCGAGGCGCGCGCCTCCATTCGCTGGACGATTGAGCATTTGAACGAGTCTGCGCGCTCGTTTCTGCAGCAGTTACCCGACCTTGTCGTCCTTGACGATGTGACACTGGCACATGGTAGCCCGCGCTCGCCAGAATGGGAGTATATCCTTGACCTTTACACGGCTGAGCAGAATTTGAACGAGATGCGCACACCGTTTTGCTTCGTTGGGCATACCCATCAGCCGATGGCGTTCTTCTTTGGCGATCATGGCCGCACGCAATGGCGTGTGCCCTTGCCAGAAAGTTCGCAGCGTTTCACGCCGCCCGTCATTCTCAACCCTGGTTCGGTTGGGCAACCGCGCGACCATGACCCCCGCGCCGCCTATGCCATTTTTGATTCGGATGCACACACCTGGCAAAGCTTCCGGGTGGGCTATGATGTTGGGGCGGCGCAGGAGCGTATTCATGCTGCCGGGCTGCCGCTGCGCCATGCCTTGCGCCTGGAAGGCGGCTGGTAGGCGCTTTTCTCAGCAATTTGTCAACCGAATATCAACACTTTTGGCGCATTTTCTCTATAATAAAAGTGAAACTTTTGCACGCTGAACAACGTCTTGGTTTTAGATTGCAAGATGAAACAGAGGAGAAGATGCCATGAAGAAGAACTTTGTGTTTGTGCTATTTGTTTTGCTGACCGTGCTGCTGAGCAGCTGTTCGGCGACCAAAAACGTTGCTGCTCCTGATACTTATACGTATGGTGTGAGCCGCGCCGATGAGCAAGAAAAGTCGTTTGCGCCGCAGCAACCCGCCCTGGGGGTTGCCGATATGGCGAATAGCCCCGTGCCCGAGGGCATGGGCGTTGTCGCAACGAATGAACAGCCGATCAAGCGCCTTGTCATTCAGAATGCGGATCTGACGATTGTGGTTAAAGACCCGGTGGATGGGTTGAGTCAGGTCAGCAAGTATGCTCTCGAGGCTGGCGGCTTTGTCGTTGCTTCGAATGTGTATAAGACGCAAACCGAGACTGGCTTGCAGGTGCCCGAAGCGACGATTACCATTCGCGTGCCGGCGGAAAAGCTGCAAGACGCATTGGCCTTCATCCACGCCCTGACAGATGACCCGGCCAAGGATGTGCTGAGCGAGAACATCTCTGGGCAGGATGTGACCAAAGAATATACCGACCTGGACTCGCGCTTGCGTAACCTGGAAGATGCTGCCGAGCAACTGCGCGGCATCATGGCCAATTCAAACGATACCGAGGCGGTTTTGCAGGTCTATCGTGAGCTGAGCAGCGTGACCGAGCAGATTGAAATCATCAAGGGACAGATGAAGTATTACGAAGAAGCTGCGGCGATGTCGGCTATCAGCGTGCGCTTGCGGGCACAAGAGACCGTTCAGCCGATTGTCGTGGCTGGCTGGGAGCCGCAGGGTGTGGCGCGCGATGCTGTGCGTTGGCTCATCCGCTTCTGGCAGGGCTTTGTCAACGTCATCATTGTCCTGGTGTTGGCGGTCTTGCCGGCCATTCTCACCATCTTGTTGCCCTTCTACCTGTTGTTCCTGTTCATTCGCTGGCTTGTGCGGCGCAGCAAGAAGAATCGCAAGGCTGCCCCGCTGACCCCGCCTGCGGCCTGAGCAAGTTTGCTTGACCTTTGGTAGAAATGGTGCTGTGTGCCTGATTGGCACACAGCACTTTATTTTTGGGAAATGAATTGCTCCATGCTTTTTAAAGTTTGGATGTACAATCAATTTCGAAATCATTTTTGTTTTGGAGCAAAAACGTGTCAGAACATCGTCGGTTGTATCAGCGCGCCTTGTATTATGACATTGCGTTGGGTCGGACGGTTGAACGTGAGGCCGATTTCATCCTGGCGGTCTATCAGCAAATTTGTGGGCAGCCTTTACAATCGGTTTTGGATATGGCTTGTGGGCCGGGCTATCATGCTTGCGCCCTGGCACAGCGCAGGGTGCGCACCTGGGGCCTGGATTTGCAGCCTGAGATGCTGCAGCTGGCGCGTCAACGTGCCGCCGAGGCGGGGGTGGAACCAACGTTGCTGCAATGTGATATGCGCTCGTTTCAAATGCCGCAGCCGGTGCAGATGACCGTTTGCATGTTTGACGGTCTGGATGCGCTTTGTACCGACGAGGATCTCATTCAGCATTTTGCTGCTGTGCGTGAGGCTTTGTTGCCGGGCGGGCTTTACCTGGTGGATCTTTGTCACCCGCGCGACACCAATTTGCAGTATTATATGGACTTTCACTATCAGGGCGAGCGCGATGGGGTGTGGGTGGAGGTGTTTTGGCGTCCCCGCTATGAGCGGTTCGTTTGGACGCGTGACCTGGCTTTCACCGAGCTTGAGATTCACGTCCGCGATCATGGTGAGGAGCAATCGTTTTTTGATACTTCGTATGAGCGTTTGTTTACTCCGGGCAGCTTGCGCCTGTTGGCGCACCTGGGCGGCTTGGAGGATGTTGCCTGGTTTGGCGATTATGACCTGAAGCAACCTTTGGATGGCAGTGCTGCTTCGCAGCGGATGATTGGCGTCTTTCAGCGTTCGTTGGAATAGAGAGGAGTCTGATTATGAAATCGGTCATTGTCATTGGCGCGGGCATGGGTGGGCTTGCGGTTGCGCTGCGCTTGCGGCGCATGGGGTTTGCCGTCACGGTGTTGGAAAAGCGTTCGCGACCGGGCGGGCGTAGCTATGTCATTGAAGAGGATGGCTATCGCGTGGATACCGGCCCGACGATTTTGGTGATGAAAGAGCAGTTTGAGCAACTCTACCGCGACCTGGGGCGCGATCTGCATCAGCGCTTGCAACTGACGCAGCTTGACCCCAATTATCGCCTGTATTTTCACGATGGTCGCATGCTTGACCTTTACCCCAACATGGCGCGCTTAGCTCAGGCGGTTGAGGCGTTTGAACCGGGAGCGGGTGAGAAGGTGTTTGACTTTCTCGGCAACAATGCCCGCAAGTATGCGCTTGGAATGCCGTTCGTCACGCGCAACTTTGACCATTTGACCGACCTGGCCAACCCAATTGCCGGTTATCGTCTGTTTGCGACTGCCGCGCATGAGAACCTCTATCGGCAGGTGGCACGCTATTTTCAGTCGGATGCGCTGCGCAAAGCCTTTTCCTTCCATTCCATGTTTCTCGGCCTTTCGCCTTACGAATCGCCGGCGATTTATGCGCTCATTACCTATGCGGACCTGGCGCGTGGAATGTATTTCCCGCAGGGAGGCATTTACCGCATCATCGAAGACCTGGTGACCATGGCGCAGGAGGATGGGGTGGTGCTGCGCACCTCGGCACCCGTGGCGCAAATTCTGGTTGAGAATGGACGCGCGGTTGGCGTGCGGCTTGAATCGGGGGAGGAACTGCGCGCCGATGCAGTTGTTTCAAATGCGGATTTGCCTTACACCTATCGCAAGCTTGTGCCAGCGGGTGTGCGGCGTGATTATTCCGATCGTCGTTTGCAACGGATGAAATATGCCTGTTCGGGCTTCTTGCTCTATTTGGGCCTCGACCGCACCTATCCGCAGCTGACGCATCAGGCGCTCTATTTTGCGGAGGATTATCGCGCCAACCTGGATGCCATCTTCGTCACGGGTGAATTGCCAGCGGATCCCTCTTTTCACCTCAATTGCCCCACGCGCAGCGACCCAGCTTTGGCGCCGGAGGGGCACGAATTGCTGTATGTTTTGGCGCCGATGCCCTCGCTTGAAAAAGGCCGCGTGGACTGGAGCCGGGCTGCTGAAACGGTGCGTGAACAGCTGCTCAGCCGCCTGGAACAGGTCGTGGACCGCGACATTCGCAAGCACATCGTTTGGGAGCGCCGCTATACGCCGGTGGACTTTGAACGTGACCTGAACGCGGTTTATGGCACGGCGTTTGGCTCGTTGGCGCACAACTTCTTCCAATCGGCCTATTTCCGTCCGCACAATGTGGCGCGCGCTTTGCCCGGCTTATATTTCGTTGGTCAGGGCACTTACCCTGGCATTGGCATGCCCATGGTGATGATTTCGGCGCAGTTGACTGCCGAGCGGTTGCGCACGCTGTAACGCCCCGTGAGACCGTCTGTGCTGTGGACGGTGTCAGCCTGGTACGAGACCGCCGTGATGGGTGGGCATGGCTGGGCGCGAGATGGGCAAGGCCTGATGTGAGACCGACATGATGGGGGGGCATGGCTGGGCGCGAGATGGGCAAGGCCTGATGTGAGACCGCCATGCCCCTACTCTTGTATCGTCTTTTTGTTTTGCGGTAAAATCAAAAGCGATTTTGCTTTTATTTGTATTTTTATTTTCCAGGAGCGTTTGATGACCATGCATTCATTTGATGATGCC
>JAIWNK010000036.1 GCA_020216845.1 Anaerolinea sp.
CGCGGCCAATGTTTTCAGGGTTGGTGATGAGGGCTGACTTGCCGCCCTGATCGAGGAAGCGTAAGATGGCCTGCACTTTGGGCAACATGCTGCCCTTGGCAAAGTGACCTTCCTGGATGTATTGACGTGCCTCGGCAGCGGTCATGCGATCAATCCACTGCTGATTGGGTTTGTTGAAGTTGATGGCGGCTTTTTCGACGGCGGTGCTGATGACGAACAGGTCGGCCTGAATCATGGTTGCTAGCAAGGATGAGCCAAAATCTTTGTCAATGACGGCTTCAACGCCTTCCAATTCGCCGTTTTCGCGTTCGACGACGGGAATGCCGCCGCCGCCAACGCCAACGACGACAAAGCCTGCGCCAATCAGGCTGTGAATGGCATCGGCTTCAACAATGCGTTGTGGAATAGGGGAAGGTACAACCCGGCGCCAGCCGCGGCCGGCATCTTCGACGATCACCCACCCTTCTTTTTCGGCGCGTTGGCGGGCCGTGGCCTCATCCATGAACGAGCCAATCGGTTTGCTGGGGTGTTCGAAGGCGGGGTCTTGGCGGTTGACGATGGTTTGTGTGACAACTGCCACGGCTTGCTTTTTCATGCCGCGCGCCAGGAATTCGTTGTGTAGGGCGCGCACGAACATGTAGCCAATCGAGCCTTGCGTATCGGCGCCGCAATAATCGAGCGGCACTTCGTGCAATTCGTGGCTTGCCAGTTCAGAACGGCGGTGGATGAAACCAACCTGTGGGCCGTTGCCGTGCGTGACAACGACTTCCCAACCTTGTTCGATCATATCCACAATGTGGCGCATGGATTCAACCGCAGCTTCGTACTGGTCGGGAATCGTCTTACGCTTTTCATCTTTGATGAGCGAATTACCGCCCACTGCAACAACGGCAACACCTTTTTTGGTCATAGAACCTTCCTCCTCCAAATGAAAAAATGAATGGGTTGATTTAGCACATGGTCAGGGCCATGACCGCTTTTTGAGCGTGCAAGCGGTTTTCGGCCTGATCATACACGACAGAATTGGGGCCATCCATCACTTCGCTGGTGACCTCGATGTCGCGGTCAGCGGGCAATGGGTGCATGTAGATGGCATCGGGTTTGGCCAGTGCCATGCGGCGGGCGTCGGTGATCCAGCTTTGGTTGGCGTCTTGCAATCGTTTGCCTTCGACCGGGTCGGTGGTGGTGAGCAGCGGGCCCCAGGACTTGGCATAGATGACATCGGCATCGCGGAAAGCTTCGTCCATATCATGCACAATGTCGAAGCCCACGCCAAACTTGCGCGCCTGTGCGGCGGCTTCGGCTTCAATTTCGGGCATGAGCTCAAAGCCTTTGGGGTAGGCCAGCACCACATCCATGCCAAAGCGCGGCATTTGCAGAATGAGCGATTGCGGCACCGAGATGGGCTTGAGGTACGAGGCCGCATAAGCCCACGAGACGACGATGCGTTTGCGGCGCAGGTCGCGGCCCTTCTTTTCGATGATGGTCATCAGGTCGGCCAGGCATTGGAAAGGGTGATAGATGTCGCATTGCATGTTCAGCACAGGCGAGCGCGAATATTTGGCAACTTCGTTGATGTATTGGTTGCCGACCTGCCAATCGCAATGGCGGATGGCCAGGCCGTCGAAATAACGACCGTAGATTTCGCCGATTTCTTTGGCGGTGTCGCCGTGTTTGATTTGGGTTGTGTTGCTTTCGATGAAGGCACCATGCCCGCCCAATTGGGCAATGCCAGCCTCAAACGAGCCGCGCGTGCGGGTGCTGGAGAAGAAGAACAACATTGCCAGCACCTTGTCGCGCAAGTAGGCGTGCGGTTCACCCAGGGCGCGCTTGCGCTTGAGGTCGAAGGCTACATCCAATACCGTTTCGACTTCTTCCTTCGAAAAGTCGAGATCGCCAATCAGGTCACGTCCACGTAAATTGGTTTGCATAAACTTTCACCTCCAAGAGAAAAATTTTGGTCGAATGACGGCAAGCGTTTTTTTATGACATCATTGCCGGCATGAGCGCATAGAAAGCGGTGGATTGCACCACGTCTTCAATCGAGACCGAGTCACGTACGGTGTGAGCGGTTTCTTCATCGCCGGGGCCAAAACCAATGCAGGGGATGCCGGCTTTTCCGGCCCAGTAAACGCCGTTGGTGCTGAAATTCCACTTGCCAGCCGGGGCATCGGGCAGGCCGATCAGTCGGCGGGCTCGCAGACCGGCCTGGACGAGCGGGTGATCTTCAGCGGTTGCCCAGGCGGGGAAGTATTTATCTACCGGGAAGACGAAGCCAGTGTAGGAGGGTTCGTCGTAGAAGAGCGCTTCCACGCGCACTTTTTCACGCAGCTCGGGCGGGATGAGTGCCTCGACCTGGGCGATGGCGGCTTCTTTCGTCTCGCCGAAGGTCATGCGCCGGTCAATGTAGAGGATGGCCTCGTTGGGCACGGCGTTGATGCTGGGGGTTTGCACGTGCAGGTCACTGACGGTGATTTTACCATGTCCCAGGAAGGGGTCATCGCCCAGGCTTGGTTCCAGGTCGCGGATGCCAGCAATGACCGGCAACAGCATGTAGATGGCGTTTTCGCCAAGGTGATTGTTGGCAGCGTGTGCGCTGCGGCCTTTGGCAACCACGCGCAATTCAATCCGGCCCTTGTGGCCGCGATAGACGTTCATCTTCGTTGGCTCGCCAATGACGATGAAATCGGGGCGCACCTTGGGGTCTACTTCGACGAATGAGTTGGGTGCAATGCCATCGCACCATTCTTCCATGTTGCCGAAGTAATACACCGTCCAGCCTTCCAGCAGGCCGAGGTCACGTGCCAGTGCCAGGCCGTAGACCATGCCGGGCGTGCTGTTCTTCTCGTCGCAGGCGCCGCGCCCATAGAAGATGCCATCTTCCAGTTTGCCCTCGAAGGGGTCAAAGCTCCATTCGGCGGGGTCGCCAATGCCGACGGTATCAATGTGCGAGTCGAAGACCATGGTGCGCGGGCCGTTGCCAATGCGCCCCAGAATGTTGCCCATCACGTCGAAGCGCACTTCGTCGTAGCCAAGTTTGCGCATTTCGGCAGCAATGCGTTCGCCAACGGGGCCGATTTTGGAATCCATGCTCGGGATGGCAACGATATCACGCAGGAATTGGATGATATCGGCGCGCTGATTGGCAATGCGTTCTTGTAAAGCTTGCAGGGTGGATTGCGAAATTTCTTTCATTTTTTTACCTTTCGTATTGAATGCCTATCCGGCGCACAACCTGAAAGCGGAAGTAGCCGGGTAGGAAATAACTATGGGAATAATCAATGATGCTGCCGTCGGCATCGAACAACTGCGCGACGAAGAGCAACAGGCTGTCGCCGCGCTGAATTTCCAACAGGCGGGCAATGTCGGCGGGGGCAGCAACGGCACGGATTTCGGTTTGCGAACGGGCCAGGCTGAGGTCGCTGCGGCGCAACAACAGGTCTAAGACTGAGCCGCGGAAGCTTTCATCCAGTTCGGCGGCGTTGAAGCGCTCCGAAGGTAGCAGGTCTACCAGGTAGGCGATGGGCCGTTGGTTGGTGCGGATGAGGCGCGAGATTTCGACCAGCGGTGTGCCTTCGCTCACGGCCAGGTGTTGCGCTTCTTCTGCGTCGGCGGCATGTTCGCCAATTTCAAGTGCATCCATTGAAATGGGCAGCCCAATGCGTTTTGCCAGTGTTTCCAGGCTTTCAAGCACTTCCAGACCGGTTTCAAAGATTTGTGAGCGGTCTACCACGAAGGTGCCAACGCCTTGTTTGCGGCGAATGATGCCCTGCGCCTCAAAGGAGCGCATGGCTTCGCGCAGGGTTGCGCGTGATACGTTGAGCTGTTTGGCCAACTCTGGCTCGGTGGGCAGGCGCTCACCGGCGGGGGTGGCAGCAATTCGGCGAGCAAGCTCGGCTTGCAAATGTTGGAAGAGGCGTTTTTCACTTTCGGGGTGGGGCATGGAACCTCCTTACTCTAGAACGGGAATGATCTCGAACCGTTCTACATCTACCAGTCCCAGGTCGGAGATGCGCAGTTCGGGGATGACAACCAGCCCTAGCAAACTGAGTTGCATGTTGGGGTTGTTCAGTGTGCAGCCGCAGGCGCGAAAGCCCTGCAGGACAGTTTCGGCTTGTTCGGCAACGATGGCCGCCGGTTGATTGGACATGAGCCCGGCGATGGGTAAGGTGACTTTGCCAATGATTTCGCCGCGCCGCACCACAACTTGCCCACCACCACATTCGGCCAGGGCGTTGGCGGCTACAGCCATGTTGTGATCATCTGTGCCGACGATGATCATTTGGTGACTGTCATGGGCAACGGTGCTGGCAATGGCACATGGTTGGTGAAAGCCAAAGCCTTGCACCAGCCCCAATTGAATGCGCCCGCTTGCCTGATGCCGTTCAACAACGGCAACTTTGGCCAGATCGTGATTCAGGTCCGCTTGCACCTGACCATGGTGAACGGGTAAGGTGAGGATGAGATGGCGAGTAGGTGCCTGATTTTCGATGATGCCGATGACGTGGGCAGCAACGTTGGGGCCATAGGAGGTGCGAATGCGGAAATCTTCGGCGGTCAATGGGCGGGCAAGGTGCACCGAATGAGTTGCCCAGTCGGGGTGCGTGGGGCAGGGCATTTCAATGGTCAGTTTTCCGTCTTGTGCCACAACTTGCCCTTTGGCAATGACCAGCCTGGCGCGAAAATCGGCCAGGTCTTCGACCAGCAGAATATCGGCGAATCGTCCGGGGGCAATTTGGCCCATCTCGCGGCTGACGCCGAAATATTCGGCGGTGTTGATGGTTGCCATTTGCAGCGCCTGAATAGGGGGCAAGCCTTGTTGGATGGCGTGACGCACGACGCGATCCATGTGCCCTTCGCTGACCAGCGTCGCTGAGTGACAGTCATCGGTGCAGAGCAAAAAGGCGCGCGGGTCGAGGCCTAATTCGGTGATGGCCTTGACTTGGGCGGCAACATCATGCCAGGCTGAGCCATAACGCAACATCACTTTCATGCCAAGGCGGGCGCGCGCCACTGCATCTTCAAGGCGTGTGCCTTCGTGATCGTCGGTTGCTCCACCGGCAACGTAGCCGTAGAAGGGCAATCCCAGGTCGGGTGAGGCGTAGTGCCCGCCGATGACTTTGCCCGAAAGGCGTGTAATGGCCATTTCGGCGTGGACGTTTTCTTCACTGTTGAAAACTCCGGGGAAGTTCATCATCTCGCCCAGGCCGATGATGCCCGGCCAGCGCATGGCCTCGGCGACTTCTGCCGGGCCAATGCTTGCTCCGGGGGTTTCCAGGCCGGGGGCGGAGGGAACACACGAGGGCATTTGCACAAAGACGTGAATCGGTTGCAGCAGTGCTTCATCGAGCATGAGCCGCACCCCATTCAACCCAAACACGTTGGCAATCTCGTGCGGGTCTACAAACAGGCCGGTGCTGCCATGCGGGGCGACAGCGCGCACAAATTCGGTCACGGTCAACATGCCCGACTCGATGTGCATGTGTGCATCGAGCAGCCCGGGCGTCAAATAGGCGTTGTTGGCGTTGATCACCTGCGTGTTGGGCCCAATTGTATGACTGGCATCAGGCCCGACGTAGGCAATTCTCCCGGCCAGGATGGCGATATCGGTGTGCGGGATGATTTCGCCGCTTTGCACGGATACCCAACGGCCATTGCGCAACACCAGGTCGGCGGGGGTGCGCCCCATGGCGCAATCTACCAGGGGGCGGGCATCTTTGAGGACAAAGGACAGGGTCATAGGGAATTCCTTAGACAGTAGCAAGCAGGCGTTGTGCTGCCCGGTTGTGCCGTTGGGTGAGTTCGACGGTATCAACAGTTTGCAGTTGCCGATTTTGGACGATGATGCGGCCATGCACGACGTTGAGATCTACGCCTTGTGGGGCGCAGAAGATGACTGCGGCCAGCGGGTCGTGCAGTGCGCCGGCATAATCCAGCCGGTTGAGGTCAATGGCGATGAAGTCGGCGCATTTGCCGGGTTCGAGCGAGCCGATGTCGCTGCGCCCTAAAACTGCTGCACCGCCGCGGGTCGCCAGTTCCAAGGCCTGCCGGGCGCTCATCATCGGCGGGGCGTTATCACCGGAGAGCGATGCGCCTTGCAATGCGTCGCGCAGGCGGGCCAGGAGCATTGCCTGACGGGCTTCGGCCAACAGATGCGAGCCGTCATTGCTCGCTGAGCCATCTACGCCCAGGCCCACGTTGACACCGGCATTGACCAGCTCACGAATCGGGGCAATGCCAGAGGCCAGGCGCATGTTGGAGGTTGGGCAGTGTGCCACACCGCAGCCGTTATGCGCGTAGACTTGAATTTCTTCCGGGTTGACCCACACGGAATGGGCAAACCAAACATCGGGCCCCACCCAATCGAGCGATTGCATGTACGCGACCGGACGGTAGCCGAATTTTTGCAAACAAAAGACTTCCTCGTCCTCGGTTTCGGCCAGGTGTGTGTGCAAATGCACGCCGTATTGGCGGGCCATGATGGCACTTTGGCGCATTAACTCGCCCGTTACGCTGAAGGGTGAGCAAGGGGCGAGGACGATTTGCAGCATGGAACCGGGGCGCGGGTTGTGATAGCGTTCAATCAGCCGGGCGCTATCGGCCAGGATGTGTTCTTCGCTATCCACCACGCGATCGGGCGGCAGCCCGCCCTTGCTCTCGCCCAGGCTCATCGAGCCGCGCGAAGCATGAAGGCGCAGACCGACACTGCGGGCGGCCTCGATTTCATCGTCCAATTTGCTGCCGTTGGGGTAAAGGTAAAGGTGATCGGAGGCGGTCGTGCAGCCAGAGAGGGCTAGCTCGGCCAGCGCAGTTTGCGCAGAGGTGTAAATATCTTCGGGGGTCAACCCGGCCCAAATTGGGTAGAGGGTTTTGAGCCAGTTGAACAAATTGGCGTTTTGTGCTTTGGGCACGGAGCGCGTCAATGTTTGATAAAAATGGTGATGGGTGTTGACCAACCCGGGCAAGACAATGTGCCCCCGCAGGTCAAGGACGGTATCGGCGCTTTGCGGCAGAGTGGCGCTTGGGCCAACCTGCTCAATGAAGCCATCGCGGGCAAACAAGCCACCATCGCTGATTTCGCGGCGTTCGCCATCCATCGTCACCAGCAAAGAAGCGTTCTTAACCAACAGCGTAGCCATATTTGTTAACTCCTGAGAAATGGAGAGACGGTAGGGAAAACGGAATGGGAAAACAAAGAACAGCTGAAAATGTTCAGCTGCTCTGAGTTTAACGAGATTCGACCGAAAAGTCAATTGTCAGACATTTAGACAAATGTCACTTCTTGGCTGCGGCCCATTGGGCAGCGGTCAGTGTGTTGCGGATGAGCATGGCAATCGTCATGGGGCCAACCCCACCGGGCACCGGTGTGAGGAAGCCGGCGACTTCTTTGGCCTCTTCAAAGGCAACATCGCCGACCAGGCGGTAGCCCTTGGGGCGGCTTGGGTCTTCCACGCGGTTGATGCCAACGTCAATGACAATCGCCCCGGGCTTGATCCAGTCGCCGCGCACCATTTCTGCCCGGCCAACCGCAGCAATGAGCACATCCGCCTGACGGACAACATCGGCCAGGTTGCGGGTGCGCGAGTGACAGATGGTGACGGTGGCATTGGCGCGCACGAGCAGCAGAGCAACTGGCATGCCAACAATGTTGGAGCGGCCCAACACGACCGCGTTCAGGCCCTCAATGTGCGGCTGAACGCTTTGTAGCAAGTACATGCAGCCAGCCGGGGTGCATGGGACGAACAGCGGGTCGCGACCTTTTTGTGCCAGGCGCCCCATGTTGACCGGATGGAAGCCATCTACATCTTTTTCTAAGCTGATGGCGCTTAGCACGCCTTCTTCGTCCAGGCCAGCTGGCAGCGGCAATTGCACCAAAATGCCGTTGACTGCCGGGTCGGCATTGAGGCGGCGCACCAGGTCTTCGACCTCTTGCTGACTGGCAGTGGCGGGCAGGGTGTGGCCGAAGGACTGAATGCCAGCTTCGGCGCAGGCTTTTTGTTTGGAGCGAACGTAAACCGCCGAGGCGGGGTTATCCCCAACCAGCACAGTGGCCAGCCCAGGCGTCGGATGACCAGCAGCAACCCATTCGGCGACTTCGGCTTTCACTTGGGCGCGGATTTGTTCAGCAATGGCACTGCCATCAATCAATTGTGCGGTCATTTGAACCTCCTCGATTAAAACAAATGGATAGTTTGATTATACTCACTTCATGGAAACTGCACGCCTTCGGCAACGCTATGTTGGCTGACTTCGTCATATTCATTTTGGAGACGGCGGATTTCTTCGAAGGCAGCCATGGCCGCTGCATCGGCGCTGAGGCAATCGGCGGCTTGAATGGCGGTCAGGACTTCTTGATAATGCTCAACAACGATTTCGACATGATGCTGCTCATGACGGGCCAGGGCAGGCAGGTAGGCATTCCAACGTTCAATCAGGCGTGCTGAGGCTTCGGGCGGCGGGTTCCAGCGTGGCAAGGTGACGGTGTTTTCATAGCGGACGGTGGCCGCGCTCAGGTCACAATTGGCTTTGCCATAGCCGGGCCAGTTCCAGTGGATGCGCCAGTGTGTCAGGGCTTCCCAACGCTCGCCGTTGTCATCCAGGGGGCCGTAGGTGTCTACTTGTTGGCGCAGCTCCGCTGAGGTGCTGCCGTAGATGTCATACCATTCGATGGTGGCGTTGGGGATGGAGAGCGTGCTGATGGCGGTGGGTTGGATGGCGGTGGGAAGGCCGGGCAGGGGGGGCTGCCAGGTGGTTTGTACGTCGGGGGCAAGCGGCAACGTCAGCGGGCAGCACAGGCAAGCAGCCAACATGGCCAACAAGGTCAGTGGCAAGGCAAGTTTGTTTAGCACAGATTAATTATAGCAGACGGGGCTCCGATTACCTTACAGTTTTGTTAAAGATCGTATCTCTGCTTGGCTTTATCCGCATTGAGTTTATAATGAAAAGGAGTTTGTATTTTATCCTTGCAAAGGAACTTGCTTTTATGGAAGAGAAAATTCATCAGCGCGCCATTCGTTCGTGGACGATGTACGATTGGGCAAATTCGGCTTTTGCTACGACCATCATGGCAGCGGTGCTGCCGGTTTATTATTCGAACGTGGCGGCGGAGGGGCTGCCGAAGAACCTGGCAACGGCCTATTGGGGCTACACGACCTCCATTGCTGCCTTGCTGGCGGCCATTCTTAGCCCCATCCTCGGCACCCTGGCAGATTTCACGGCCTCAAAGAAGAAGTTCTTGAAAATCTTCATGGGCATCGGGGTGACAAGCACGGCCTTGCTATATTTTGTGCAGACGGGCGATTATTTGCTGGCTTCTTTGTTCTTCTTGTTTGGCAATATCGGTTTTGCTGGCAGCCTGGTGTATTATGATGCGTTGTTGCCGCACGTTGCCCGCCCGGATGAGATTGATCAGGTCTCAAGCCGCGGTTACGCAATGGGCTATATCGGCGGCGGGCTGTTGCTGGCGATTAACCTGGTGATGATCATGTTTGTGCCGGATTGGATTCCGGGCGCAGATGCCGGGCTGATGACCCGCCTTTCGTTCGTGTCTGTGGCGGTGTGGTGGTTCGTTTTCACCTTGCCGCTGCTGCGAAACGTCAGCGAGCCGTGCGGCGCATTGAGCGCGATGAGCTGCAAGCCAAACCGTTGCAGGCGAGCATTGCTCGTTTGGTCAAAACCTTTCGAGATATTCGCCATTATGATCAATTGTTTTGGATGCTGTTGACGTTTTGGGTTTATTCGAATGGCATTGGCACAATCATCACCATGGCGACGATTTATGGGGCAGAAATTGGCATTGGCCAAACGACCTTAATTGGCACATTGTTGATGGTGCAGTTTCTGGGTGCGCCATTTGCCTTTTTGTTTGGTTGGCTGGCACGCAAAATTGGCCCCAAACCGGCCATTTACCTCAGCTTGTCGGTGTATTGTTTGATTGCGGTGCTGGGCTATTTCTTGCAGCATGAGTGGCAGTTTTGGGCTTTGGGCGCCATGGTGGCAA
>JAIWNK010000037.1 GCA_020216845.1 Anaerolinea sp.
CGGTGCAGGGTGGCAGTCAGGCGTTGAGCCGCTCGCTGATTGGGCGGATGATGCCAAAGAGCAAGTCAGCGGAATTTTATGGCTTCTTCAGTGTGTTTGAGAAGTTTTCGAGCATTGCCGGGCCGTTCTTGTTCGCGTTGGTGGCGCAGTTGATGGGGCATAGCCGCTTGAGCATTGTCTCGTTGGTGCTGTTCTTTGTAGTTGGCATGATCATGCTGCGCCGCGTGGATGTGCAAAAAGGAATTGCTGCGGCGGAAGAAGAAGAGGCCCGTTTGGTGCAGGCCTGATTTAGATCAGGCCGCTTTGCAGTAGGGCAAACACAACCGAAACCAGGATGACAATGGCGCTGATGACCCAAACCAGGGCGTTGGCAAGTCGCTGACGCATGGTAAATCTCCTTGTGTTTTAAACCAGGTCAAAGCGTTCGGAATGAAAATCACCCATGGGCACGCCAACCTGAACCAGGGCTTTTTCGACTGCATCCATCATCGGCTGCGGCCCACACAGGAAAATTTCGGTGTGATTGGGGGTGCGGTCTGTGGGCAAGACGCGTTGCAACAAAGCCGCGGTGACGTAACCGCGCTCCCCTTGCCAGTTTTCCGGTGGACGTTCGAGCACGTGTAACACGGTCAGGTTTAAGCGGGTGCGCAAGCCTTCAATTTCTTCGCGAAAGGTGACCGATTCCCAATCGCGGTTGGCGTAGATCAGCAGCAGGGGGAGCCTGTCACCGCGCTCGGCCAGGGTGCGTAACATGCTCATCATCGGGGTGATGCCAATGCCGCCGGCAATGAAGACCAGGTTTTGAGCATGGGGGTGCTGATCGCAGCTGAAGGAACCAAACGGGCCGTCTACATAGACGGTTTGTCCGGGTTGCATTTCTTTGATTCGGGCGGTGAAGTCGCCTAATTCTTTGATGGTGAAGCCCAGTTTGCCTTCCGGATGGGGAGCAGTGGAGAAGGAAAAGGGGTGTTCGCTATCGGCAAAGGGGCTATCCCAGGCGGTGATCCAGGCGAATTGACCGGGCTGAAAGTGGCGAATGCCGGGGTGACCTTGGGGTTTGAGGATCAGGCTCCAGGCGTTGCCGCGCTCGGCCTGAACCTGTTCAACAACGTAGGGGCGCCGCAACAGCAGGAAGGGTTTGATGATGCGCACCCATAGCAACAAACCGACCCAAAATGTGGCGTAGCCAATCCACAGCCAGCGCTTGAGCGGGGTGTTGACGTAATAGCCAACGCCGACAATGTGGGCCAGGCCAAGGGCAACACCGGCGGTGGCAAGCAAGCCATGCGTCACGCGCCAGCGCGTATATTCGATTTTGAGCTTTTTGCGCCAGACGGAAAAGACGACCAGGCCGATCAGCGCCAGAAGGGATGTGACCGCAAAGCGTGCCCGCCAAGGGGTTTGCGGGTCGAAGATGTTTAGCAGGCGCAGCAGGTCGGGGGAGAAGACGAAGAGCAGGATGGGGTGAGCAAGGATGAGCAAAAAAGTGGCGATGGAGATGCGTTTGTGGAAATAATAAACGATGTCGCTGCCATAGGGCGCTTTGAGCGTTTTGAAGCGGGCAGTCAGCGCAAATTGGAGTGCCATCATCGCCAGGCCGCAAAAACCGAGTGCGACCGAAAAGTCGCGCCAAAACTCGCGCCCGGCGGGGCGTTGATCCACGAACAAGACGAGCAAGGGCGCAAGGGTCAAAAGCAAATAGAGCAGAATCCAGGCACTGCCTTGCAAAATGCGGCGGGTGGAAACGTTCATTTCTCTTTCTCCATCAGGTGAGGCGTTTGGTGTTTGAATAAATAATAGCCAATAGCCAGGGCAATGAGCAAGACGCCGATAGCGATTGCGGAAAGGGGCGCAGTTTCTTTGATGTCGAGGATGATCACTTTGCGGGCAATTGCAATCATGCCGACTTCCATCACGATTTCAACGTGCACTTTGCGCTCGTCCAGATAGGCTTGAATGGTTTCAAGCAATTCAATGGCGATGAGTACGAGCAAGAACAGGCCAAGAATTTCAAGCAATTCGTTCACATCGAGCAAAAAGAGCGGTGAGCTGATGATGTCGCTAAAAAGCTTGTATCCCAGGTCAATGGTGCTGAGCAGCACAACGAGGTACATCATGCCAATCAACAGCAGGGTGAGGATGCGTTTTAGGGTTAATTTCCGCAATTTGTTGGGCAAGGTGGAATCGCCAATTTGCATGTGGATTACCTCTTTCTGATTCTACCATTGCTTGCAGGATGCAGGACTGCGATTGGGGGGTGAAAAAATGCAACGGGCGGTGTAGCACCGCCCGTTGAGCAAGTCAATCTGTCAGCTGATAGAGCTCAATCAGCACCCCGCCGGTGCTCTTGGGGTGGACGAAGGCCATTTTGCGTCCGGGCAATTCAAGCGGCGTTTCGTTGATCAGCCGCACGCCTTTTTCCTTGAGCTGTGTGAGCATGGTTTCGATGTCATCTACCTCAAAGCAAAGGTGATGCATTCCGCCGCCGCGCTCGGCCAGGAATTTGGCCACGCCGGTATCTTCGCTGGTGGGGCGGACGAGCTCGATTTCGCTTTCGCCAACGGGAATGAAGACGACGGTCGCTTTTTGACTGGGCACATCTTCAATGTGATCAACAGTCAGGCCAAGGGCATCGCGCCAGAAGCTGAGCGCGGGTTCGACCTCGGGGACGGCAATGGCAACGTGATTGATTTTCTTAATCGCAGGCATGGTTTCCTCTCAAACGGTGGGGCTAAGCCCAAGAAGGTGGAATGTATTCGCCCCAGGTTTGGCGCAGCACACCGCAAACCTCTCCCAGGGTGATGTCGTTTTCGACGCATTCGATGAACAGCGGCATCAGGTTCTCGTCGCTGCGCGAGGCGTTTTCCAGGCGGGTGAGCAGTTCGCTCACGCGGGCGGCATCGCGGTTGGCGCGCAGCTCAGCCAGGCGGGCGCGCGCGTTTTGTTCAATGCTTGGGTCCACGCTCAAGCGTTCCAGTTCCAGTTCTTCTTGCACCTGGAAGGCATTGACGCCAACAACGACCTGTTCGCCGCTTTCAATGCTCTTTTGGAAGCGATAGGCTGAATCTTGAATTTCGCCTTGCATGTAGCCGTTTTCAATGGCGGGCAGGGCACCGCCCAGGGCATCAATTTTTTGGATGTATTCCATTGCCTGACGGCTGATTTCGTCGGTCAGGTATTCGATGACGTAGGAGCCAGCCAATGGATCAATCGTATCCGCTACGCCGGATTCATAGCCGATGATTTGTTGGGTGCGCAGGGCAACCCGCACCGATTTTTCGGTCGGCAGCCACAGGGCCTCATCCATGCTGTTGGTGTGCAGGGATTGTGTTCCGCCCATCACAGCTGCCAGGGCTTGAATGGCCACGCGCACAACGTTGTTTTCGGGCTGTTGGGCGGTGAGGGTGGAACCGCCGGTTTGGGTGTGGAAGCGTAACATCCAGGAGCGCGGGTCTTTGGCGCCGAAGCGGTTGCGCATGATTTGCGCCCATAAGCGCCGTGCGGCGCGGAATTTGGCCACTTCTTCGAGGAAGTTGTTGTGCGCGGCGAAGAAGAACGAAAGTTGTGAGGCAAAGCGGTCTACTTCCATGCCGGCATCAATGGCGGCCTGCACATAGGCGATTGCATCGGCCAGGGTGAAGGCTACTTCTTGCACGGCGGTTGAGCCGGCCTCGCGAATGTGATACCCGGAGATGCTGATGGTGTTCCAATTGGGCACTTCGGCAGCACAGAATTTGAAGATGTCGGTAATCAGGCGCATGGACGGCTTGGGCGGGAAGATGTAGGTACCGCGGGCGACATATTCCTTCAGCACGTCGTTTTGAATCGTGCCGCGCAGCTGCTTGGGCGGCACGCCCTGACGCTTGCCAACGGCGATATACATGGCCAACAGCACGGCGGCGGGGGCATTGATTGTCATGCTGGTGGAGACTTTGTCCAGTGGAATTTGGTCAAAGAGAATTTGCATGTCGCGCAGGGAGGAGATGGAAACGCCCACTTTGCCTACTTCACCCAGGGCCATGGGGTCATCGGCATCATAGCCAATTTGGGTCGGCAGGTCAAAGGCAACCGAAAGGCCGGTTTGGCCTTGCTCAAGCAGGTAGCGATAGCGGCGGTTGGAGTCTTCTGCGGTGGCATAGCCGGCATATTGGCGCATGGTCCACAGTCGGCCGCGATACATGGTGGGCTGCACGCCGCGCGTGAAGGGATATTCACCAGGCATACCCAGTTGTTCCATGTAGTCGCTTGGTCGGGGCATGGCCACGCGCGGCATGGGGATGCCGGAGGGCGTTTCAAAGTTCGGCTTACGTTCCGGGTTTTTGGCAAGCACCTTGTTGAGTACTTGCTCTTCCCAACGCTTAAGTTCTGATTCGTAGTCCATGTTTAACCTCGGTATCAAAAGATGACAAAATTCCAAGAATAAGCGTTTAAAAGTATACCGCAAGCGGAGGAAATGCGCACCGGAAAATTTTATGGTAAACTAGGACGAATATCCTGATATGAGCGCTTTCTTACAACTTGCCTTTGCACTTTCGGTTATTTTGCTGGCAGCCAAGGTTGCCGGCTACCTGAGCACCCGGCTGGGGCAGCCTTCGGTGTTGGGAGAGCTGCTGGTTGGGCTGCTGCTGGGGCCATCGGTGATTGACCTGACACATTTGGCCTTTGTGACGGATACGCACCTGGGTGAAATTGTGGCTGAGTTGGGCGAATTGGGGGTGTTGCTGCTGATGTTCCTGGCTGGGCTGGAATTGAACCTGGGGGAACTGGCCAAGAATTCACGCGTGTCGGGCCTTTCGGGCACATTGGGCGTGTTGATGCCCGTGGGGCTGGGGCTGGCCTTTGGCGAATTGACGGGACTGGATACGTCTCATGCCATGTTTCTGGGGCTGACGCTGGGGGCAACGAGCGTGAGTATTTCGGCGCAGGTGTTGATTGAGATGAAAAAGCTGCGCAGCCGGGTGGGGTTGGGCTTGCTGGGGGCAGCGGTGTTTGATGACATTTTGGTCATCTTGCTGCTTTCGACCTATTTGGCGTTGCAAAGCGGCGGCAGTGGTTTGGGCGAGGTGCTGCTTGTGTTGGGGCGGATGATTCTCTACCTGGGGCTTGCCGTGGCACTTGGCCTGTGGGTCTTGCCCTGGTTGGTGCGCAAGACGGCGCAACTGCCGATTGGTCAGGGGGTGGTAACCCTGGCGGTTGTGGTGGCGATGGTATATGGTATTACTGCTGAGGTGGTGGGCGGCATGGCAGCGATCACCGGTGCGTTTGTGGCCGGGCTGATGTTTGCGCGCACGCCAGAAAAGCATGAAATTGAGGCAGGGCTACGTTCCTTGGCTTATAGCTTTTTTGTGCCGGTTTTCTTTGTCAGTATTGGCCTGGCCGTGGATTTGGGGGAATTGCAATGGAGTGCTTTGTGGACGACTTTGGCGATTGTGCTGATTGCCATGCTGGGCAAGATTTTGGGCGCTGGTTTGGGGGCGCGTTGGGGGCGCTTTTCCTGGCGCGAATCGTTGCAGCTGGGCATTGGCATGGTCTCACGCGGTGAAGTGGGCCTGATTGTGGCCAAGGTTGGCCTGGATCAGGGGTTGTTGAGCGCCGACTTGTTCTCGGCGATTGTTGGCATGGTGTTGGTGACGACGTTGGTCACGCCGCCGCTACTGCGCCTGGCTTTTGCTGAGCCGAAGAAACGTACACCGCCTGTGCCGATTTCAGAATCGGAAGTGGGATAAGTCCCAAAGGAAGAGTGGAACGATGTACATGATTTTGTTTGTGCTTCACGATTGTGAATGTTTGGATGATGTTTTGACGGCTTGGGAAGAAGCTGGGGTGGGCGGGGTGACGATTTTGCCGAGCACCGGGCTGAAGCGTCTGCGTCAGAAGGGTGCTTTGCGCGATGATGTCCCGCTCATCCCCAGCATTGAAGATTTACTGGAACATGTTGAAAACACCAACCGCACGATTTTCACCGTGGTTGATAGTGAAGCAATGTTGGAAAAAGTGGTGGCGGCGACTGAAAGTGTGGTTGGCAAATTGGATCAACCGAACACGGGCATTTTGGTGGCGTTGCCGGTTACGCATGCCTATGGGTTGAGGCGGCAAGTTCGCTAGCGCAAGATGCCGGGCATGAAGACGCGATTGAGCGCAAAGTAAACGCGCACACTATAGATGCGATGCTCGGCACTTGCCATGCATGTGGCAACATAGTATGAATAGGTCGGATAATCTACAAGGTTGTTGCTGGAAAGGTAGTCATAGGGCGTTTGGATGGTGGTGCTGTTACCGGTCGAATTGACCGTGCCAATCAGTTCGGCGGTGCCGGTGTAGTTGTCTAAGCGATAGAAATCCAACCACACATTGTTGGTTGCGTCATTGTCATAAATAGATGCGAAGATGGAGTTGATCCTGGCATAATTTGGCAGGTAGACGGGCGCCATGACGCATCCGCTGGTGTTACCTCTAATGTAGCCGCCCGAAAAACTGAAGAAAACTGTTGTGCTGGTGTGTCCATCCGAGCGAAAAGCTGCCCCTGGCACAACAACCGGGCTGGCGTTCCACAACATGAGCGTTACGGGCGCGGGGGCTGCCTGAACCGGCTGGGGGCTTAGCAGGGCGGGCAACAGCAGCAAGCCAAGCAATAAAAGTAGAGAAAGTTTGCGAAGAAGCATGATGATTTCTCCTATTGATACCAAATGCGCACGGAATATAACTTGATGTTGGCGGAAGATATACAAGTGGTGACGTAGTAGGCATAGGTGGGGTAATCTACGGTTGGGTAATCAATGGTTGTATCACCAAGCGAAACAAGCGAGCTTGAGGCACCGCTGCTTGTGACCGCGCCCATGATATCGGTTAAGCCTGTGTAGACATCCACTCTGTAAAGCGTTACGGTGACGTTGGAGCTGTCATTGTCTACGACGGATATGTAGAGTTGCTCTACCGTCGCGCCATCCGGCAGGTAGACGGGCGCCATCATACAGCCATAGGCTTCGGCATTGCCTTGCTGATAGCCGCCACTAAAGCTGAAGAAGGTGGAATTGGGTTTAAAGCCGTCTGACCTGAAATCTGCAACGGGGATGATAAGAGGAACGTATGCATTGATGGTGTTTCCCTCGATGCCAATGGCTTGCGTCTCTTCTGCGGATGAGGCTTGTGCTTCTGGATTGGAAATTTTGACTTCTGGTGGAATGATGCCGCTGGGTGCGGTTGGGTTGTCACTTTGTGGGGCGTCGCTGCGTTCGGCACTTTCAGGGATTTCGAGGTTGGAAAGGGCCTGCTCAGCTGGTGCGGGGATGGGGGCGCGTCCGAGCGGGTCATCGCTGCGATCGGTGGTGTTTTTTTCGACTGGAGCAGCATCAAAATTGGGGCTGGTGATAATTTGCGCCAGGCCGGTGTTGGGGCTGAGCAGCAACAGAGCAAGAATGGCAATCAGGGCGATTGCAAGGTAAGTTGGTGAAAAACGTTTCATTTCGTGTCTCCTTACAAACAATCTGAACGAATTGGTGAATTGTGTATATAAAATATACATAATTATGATTTTAATCATCAAAATAAGGGCTTGCTTGACGGATTCATTAAAAAAAGGTAAACAGCCCAACGGAATTTGTTGGGCTGCAAACAAGAAGGCAAGAAAATTTTATTCGGCTGGGTTATCCAGGCGCAGGCCATGCCCGCGAATGGTGACCAGGTAGGTGTGTTCGGGCGCAATTTGTGCCAGGCGCTCGCGCAGGCGGCGCACAAGGGCATCGAAGGCCTGTTCGGAGACGCCTTCAGAGGCGTCTTCGCGCCAGACGGCCTCAATCACTTCCTGCCGCGAGATGACCTGACCGGGGCGCTGATAGAGCAGGTCGAGCAAGCGGAATTGGGCCAGGGAAAGCGGCGGCACCACTTCAACACTGCCAATCCACACCCGGCGGGAGCGCTGATCCAGGGTCAGGTGTCGGCTGGGGGTGGGCTGACTGACGCTGATGATGGGCAGGGGGGCATCGAGGGGCAGGGTGGCATCGGAGCTGAGATAGACCAGGTGTTGCACCAGGGCGATTTGGATGACATCGCCATCTTGGACGTAGACCGGTTCGGTGACAGCGGCGCCATTGAGAAAGGTGCCGTTTTTGCTGCCCAGGTCTTCCAGCAGGGTGCCCTCGGGGCTGGGGGTCAGGCGGGCATGCCAGCGTGACACCTGACGATCGGCAATCAGCACGTCGCAGCCCGGTTCACGCCCCAGAATTAAAGTGCGCTCCAACATCCAGCGCTGGCCATTCAACGGGCCAGCCTGACCAATCAAAACAGGTGTGTCATTTTTTGTTGTTGCACACATGCCCGAACCCCATGGTAATAGAATAGAGTATAATATATCATAATTTCTGATTTTCTGATGGGCTTTGAGCAAAAAAACGCCGAAAAGTAGTTTGCTCCGGCCCCTGGGAGAGAGAAGCAATGCCAGTGCCCCTGAAAGCGGGGGAGGTGCTGCGCGGCCGGTATCGCATTCGCCGGATCATTGGGCAAGGTGGCATGGGAAGCATTTACCTTGCGGATGATTTGCGATTGGAGGGCCGACAGTGCGCCCTGAAGGAAGTTGAACACGACCGCACGCTGCCGGCTGAGATGGTGCGTCAGGCACGCGAGCAGTTTTTGCGCGAGGCGACGGTGCTGGCACGGTTGGATCATCCCAATTTGCCAAAGGTTTCAGACTTCTTTTCAATTGGGGCGCGCGATTACCTGGTGATGGATTTCGTGCCGGGCAAAGATTTGCGCACTTTGATGATGGAGGCGCGGCAGGCGGGCGAGTTCTTGAGCGAGGCCGAGGTGTTGAGTTGGGCTGCTCAGCTATGTGATGCTCTGTGTTACATGCATCAACAAGACCCGCCCATTTTGCATCGCGACATCAAGCCAAGCAATTTGAAGGTGACGCCCAATGGGTTGTTGAAATTGGTGGATTTTGGGCTGGTCAAACTTTTGGCACCCGGCGAGGTGACGATTACGATTTTGCAGGGGCAAGGCACTGCCCTGTATACGCCGCTGGAACAGTATGGCGGCGATAGTGGGCACACCGACCCGCGCTCGGATTTATACGCATTTGGGGCGACGCTGTATCACCTGCTGACCAACCAACCGCCAACGGATGCGCGTGAGCGCTTCTTGAACCCGGATGAAATGCCCAACCCGCGACAGGTGAACCCACAAATTTCTGTGCGCACCGAGCGTGCCATCTTGTGGGCGATGGAATTGCATCCTGATGCCCGGCCCGCAACGGTGGAACAGTTCCGTCGGGCTTTGTTTGGCGATGCCGCTCCCGTTTCGCCAACCCTACCGCGCCGGGCCGTTTCGTTGCGCGAGACGCTGATGCTGTTGCCGGAGCGTAACCTGTTATGGGCCTCGTTGGGGGTGACTGCCCTGGCACTGCTGTTGACGATTTTCAAATAAGCGCTCAGTGTGAGTTGGGGCGATTTTGTTGTTGCCAGATCCAGCCCAGCAACCAACCACACAACATTCCCAACACGGTGAGCACCATGGCGGCCAACAGGCCTTTTTCTTCGTACCAGGTGCTATCTTTTGGCAGCAGTAACACCAACAGGGCATAGGTGGTCATGCCGCCGATGACGGAGAGCGCGCCCCAACGAATGCCCCAACGGATGGAGAGGTTGTGTTGTCCAACCCAGAAAATGAGCGCTGAACCGCCCCAAACCAACAACACAATCAGCAGCCAATCGCCGATGCCGGGCATGAGTGGCGGCGGGGGGGCGGGGGTGGGGGTTGTATTGGGCGTCAGGGTGGGGCTTGGGCTGGGGGTGGGGGTTTCGGTTGGCAGCGGGGTGGGTGCAATGGCGGTGATGAAGGCGGCGCTGTTTTCGTTGATTTCAAGTCGCAGGGTTTGTGAAATGGTGGCGGGGTCGCTGACGACACGAATTTCCAGGTTGCCGGTGGTGTTGATGCGATAGGATGCACGGGCGACCCCGTTGATCGTGGTGGTTTCAATTTGTGGGATGGAGCCCGTTTCACCGCCAAT
>JAIWNK010000038.1 GCA_020216845.1 Anaerolinea sp.
GGTGAACAAGAAGCGCACAACCGTGCCATCGGGCACGGGGTTGTTGTTGTGGTCGAGGATGATGCCGGTGCGCAGTGGCAATGTGTCGCCCACGCGAAAACTGGGCGCAGGTGTGGGCGAGGGCGTGAGCGGCTCAAGTGTGGCAATTGGATTGAGGGTGGCAGTTGGTTGCAGGGTCACTTGCGGCGTGGGCATGTCAAGATAGAGCGGAATCACCTGCGTGGGGTTGGGGCTTGTGGCGGTGATCAGGTCGTAGCCGACGCCAGCAACAGAGACGGGCAAGTTGCCTTCGGGGCTAATTTCCTGAAACAGGATGCGCGCGGCGACATCTACAAAATCGGGGCCTTTGCTATACAGGCTATAGTATGCGGTGAGCGTTGAGATGTCGGTTGCATCCAGAAAATAGGGCGCATCAAAGCTGAAAACAATGATGCGTTTGTTGCCAATTAAATCGGGCCGCTTTGAGAGAAATTGGCTGAGGGTTTGCGCAGCGTTTGCATCAGCAATCGAGAAAATCATCCAATTGGCAAATTGCAGTTGTTCTTGCAATTCGGGCTGATTGATGGGGTTGTTGAGCAATTCTTTTAGCTGCACAAAGTTGTAATTGAAGAGCCGTGAAGAGACGATTTCGCCGCTGGCTTGTGGGCCATACAGGCGCAAAACGGCATTGGAAAGGGCGTTGGTGGAGAGAATGGATTGTTCGGGGCAGGTGCTGCATTGGCGCGCTTCACGGTTATCGGTGATGAAAACAATGCGGTCACGCACCTGCGGGGGTTGTGGCAGGCGGGCGGCCAATTCGTTCGGGTCGGGGTTAATCAACGTGACCGATTGGCGAGCGGTGTTGAAAGTCACTGTCTGACTGCTGCCAAGGGTGCTGAGGGCATCTTCACTGGGCTGAACAGATTGTAAGGTGAACAGGCTATAGAGGCGGTATTTGAGCGTCAGAATGCGCTCAACCGAGGCATCTACTTGTTGGGCAAAGGCAGTGTCTTCGCGATATTTTTGGGTGAAAAATTCCAGCGTGCGGATGATGGTCGTATAAGAATCGGGGTCATTGCTGGCTTGCAGGTTGTCGGCATAGAGCAGGTCGCTGCCGGCCAAAAAGGCGTTGCGCGCCACCTGCCGGGCATCGAAGTTTTGACCGGTTGGATCGTAGAAGCGGCGCACCGAGGGGCTGCCCAGGTTGTCACTGACGATGAGGCCAAGGTTGTTTTGCCGCCAGTTCGCCAGGGGTTCAAGCGCCATCAATTGACTGAGGGCAGATCGGTCAAAGCTGACGGGCGGGGTGATGGCGCGAATGTTGCCCTGGAAGCCCTGATAGCGGATGTGTGAAACGAGTAAGCCATCGCTGGTGGAGGCGGAATCCGGCGCGTTGCCGGTGACGGCGAAGAAGGGCGCTAGCTCAATTTGCTTGAGCTGCTCAAGCGATTTGCGCACGGTTGGCACTTCTTCTTCAGCGGGGCGGTCGGTGCTGCCACGCCCGGGGAAGTGCTTGCCAATGACGGCAATGCGGCTGTTGCTGCCCTGATGCACACCGGCGATGTAGGCCTGGCCCATGCGCCCCACCCAATAGGGGTCGCCGCCAAACGTGCGGGTGCCAAGGTCGAGGCTGCCCTGGTTTTGTGGATTGCTGAGCACATCCAATGAGGGGCCAAGCAGCAGGTTGAAGCCAAGGCTGCTCAACTCGTGCCCGAGCACCTGACCGACTTGTTGCGCTTGTTGGGGGTCCCATGTGGCGCCGATGGCCATCTGACTGGGCAGTGGCGTCAGGCCGTTGAGAATCTGGTCATTGGGAGATAGGCCGCCTTCCTGACTGATGCCGATGAAGAGTGGAATGAAGCGAGGAGAGGCGCTGTTTTCAGTCAGCGAGGCTTGCCATTGATTGGTTTGCAGGTTGCGGATGAGTTGATAGGTGGTGCGGGGGGTGTCTTCGGGGCCGCTAAAGTTGTTGTTGGCGCGGCTGAGCACCACCCCGCCGACATGCCGATTGACCAGCAGGTCGTAGATGGGCGTGTCTGGGCCAACATCCTCACCCGTGAAGGTGACCAGAAAGAGCTGACCGACGCGCTCTTCGGGGGTCATTTGTGCGAGCAACAGGCGCGCCTGTTGATTGGGGTTGTTGCGTTGCGCCTGAGCAGGCTGAGGCGACCCGCTTGAAAACAGCAAGGTGAATAACAGCAGCAATGCAAGCAAACGCTGTGTGATGCGGGGTGACCAATGCTTCATGCGTTTTGCAAGGTTTGTCGGGCAAGCAGCGGATCATCCGTGAAAATGCCATCTACGCCATCAGCGAACAAACGGCGCATGTCTTCTTGCCGGTTCACCGTCCAGACGTGCACACGCCGGTGCCGCTTGTGCTCGTTGCGGATCAGGCGCGCCGTGGCATCGCGCAGATGGGGGTGCAAAAATTGCGGCGAAACTTTGAGGCTGAGTGCACTGCGGCTGAGTAAGCCATTCAGCCCCGGCATGGCCAACAGGCCAACCGGAATGTCGGGCAGTGCTTGCCGGGCGCGGGTCAGGTTGTCGGGGTAAAACGAGGAGAGCAAGATGCGCTTTTGCAAGCCCATGCGCACGATCAATTCAACAACAGCCTCAGGCAAGTTGTCTTTGGGGGTGCTGTAATTGGTCAGCTCAACGTTGATCAGCAGGCGCTGCCCCACTTCTTCAAAGACTTCGGCCAGGGTGGGGATGCGCTCGCCGCGAAACTGCGGGCCGAAGAAGCTGCCAGCATCCAGTTCTTTGAGGGCGCTCAGGGGTTGACTGCTGAGCAGGCCGGTTGCGCCGGTTGTGCGCTGCAAGGTGGGGTCGTGGAAGACCACAATTTGCCCATCGGCGCTGAGTTTGGCATCCAGTTCAATGGCATCGGCACCATGTTCGGCGGCCAGGCGAAAGGCGGCCAGGGTGTTTTCGGGGGCATGGGCCGAGGCGCCGCGGTGGGCAAACACGATTGGGTGAGAAAATTCGCTGAAGATGCTCATAGTTCAACAAAGTAAGAATCGGCGGCCCGGTCAATTAATTCACGGGTCATGGCTGGTTCGACGTTTTGGTAACGGGCGATATCCAGAATCTGATCGCACAGGTCGCGCGGGTGAGAAGCGCGCGGTTTGCGGTTGCGCTTGATGTAATATTCCTGCAACAGGTAGGCCAGACCCTGATCGCTGTAAGCAACGCCCTTTTGCTGCGACACACGGCGAAAGATTTCGCGATATTCTTCGTAGGTGGGGTCGCCGATTTCGATTTTGTGGCGCAGACGGCGTAAGAAGGCCTCGTCTACCAGGTCTTTGGGCGGCAGGTTGGTGGAGAAAATGACCAACACATCAAAAGGAACTTCGACCTTGCGTCCGGTGTGCAGGCTCATATAGTCAATGCGGTTTTCCAATGGCACAATCCAACGGTTGAGCAGGTCGCGCGGGCGCACTTGTTGACGGCCAAAGTCATCAATCAGCAAAATGCCGCCATTGGATTTGACCTGGAAAGGTGCCTCATAGAATTTGAGCGTGTCGTCAAAGACGAGGTCGAGCCCGGCCATGGTCAATTCGCCGCCGGTGACGATGAAGGGGCGGCGAATGCGCACCCAACGCGGATCGCGCCGCCCGCCGCTGCGCAGCGAACCGGTGCCGGTTGGGGTGGCGTCTTCATCTGGGGCCAGTTGATGGTTGACCGAGTCGTAGAGTTTGATGACCTGTCCATCCACTGAGATGGCATAGGGGATGTACATGGTCTGCGCCTGAATCAGGTTGCCAATGGCACGGGCGACGCTGGTTTTGCCATTGCCTGGCGGGCCATACATGAAAATGGAGGTGCCTGAGTTGACCGCTGGGCCAAGGCGTTGATAGCTCAGCTCTGACAGCACAAGGTGCGCCAGCACTTGCCGCATCAACCGGTTGGTGATTTGCAGCCGTCCGCGGCTTTGACGGCGGATGGATTCGTTGTAGACCTGCACCGGCACGGGGGCCGGACCGGCATATTGGCTGCGGTCCAGTGCTTCGCGGGCGCGGGCAATGCCTGCTCCGGTGATGGCGTAGACGTAGGCGCCTTCGCCCAAGCCCATTTGCGAGGTGCGCACTTCAATCAGCTTCTCACGTTTGAGCGCCTCAAGAATTTGGTCCACAATGCCAGTGAACGGCAGGGCAACATTTTCGGCAATTTTGAAGCCGGTCAGGTAGCCTTCGAAGTAGAGGATTTTCAACACCAGGTCTTGCAGCCAGAGCGGTGAAAGGCCAGTGTCTTCCATGCGGGTGATGGGCGGTGGCACGAAAGGCGTTGCTGCGGCCGCAGGGCGTGGGGCCGCATTTTGTTGAGCGGGGGCTGCGGGGCGTTGCGGAGCGCCAGCAGCAGGGGGGCGTGGGGGAAGAGTCATATGATGCCTCCAGAAAAGCACGAAGATACTAGAATTATAGCACGACCTTTTCCTTGCGGTTCGTCCATCCTTCTCTTATAATTGCTGCTATGAAACTTTCTGTCATTATTCCGGTCTATAACGAGGCGCAGACGATGCGCGAGATTGTGCGGCGGGTGTTGGATACCGGCCTGGTGAGTGAAGTGGTGGTGGTGGACGATGGCTCAACGGATGGCACGCGTGAGATTTTGGCTGAACTGGATGGCAAGCAGGGCGTGCGTGTGATTCTGCATGAGCGCAATCAGGGCAAGGGGGCGGCGGTGCGCACCGGCCTGCAAAACGCTATCGGCGACGTGTTGTTGATTCAGGATGCCGACCTGGAATATGACCCACGCGAGTATGCCGGGTTGTTGAAACCGATTGAGGATGGCATTGCCGATGTGGTGTATGGTTCACGCTTTTTGGGGGCAGCGCGGCGGCCCATTTTGTTTTGGAATATGCTTGCCAACAAGCTGTTGACCTTCGCGACCAACGTCCTTTACAACAACATCCTCAGCGATATGGAAACTGGTTACAAGGTCTTTCGGCGGCAGGTGGTGCAAGATATGCCGCTGCATGCCCGGCGGTTTGAGTTTGAGCCAGAATTTACCGCCAAGATCTTAAAGCGCAAGTATCGCATTTACGAAGTGCCGATTGCGTTTTACCCGCGCGATTATAGCGAGGGCAAGAAGATTAAGCTCTGGGATGCCTTTGAAGCGTTGTGGGCGCTGATTAAATATCGTTTTGTGGATTAGGCAGGTTTGAGGTCGCGCACGACCAGTTGTAAGCCTTCTCGGCCCTGATAGTTGTTGCGTTCAAAGGTGTAGAGCAGATCGACTCTTTCTGGAATTTGGGTGGCCCATGCGCCCATGCGAAAGGCGATGGCATCGTAATAAATGTTGCCGTCGGTGACGATCAGGCGCAGGTGAGTCTGGTCTTTGCCAATGGCGCGCGCTTGTGTGACGTGCAGGCGGCGCGAGATGAAGACGGCATCGGGGTTGCTCATGCCGGTGGGTTGCAGGCGGTCGAGGTAGGGCAACAACAGGCCGGGCTGCAGGGCGCTGAGTGGAATTTCCATGTCGGCGCGCAGGGTAGGGCGCAGTTCCAGCCCGCCCAGTTTTTCGTGTGCAATGGCATTGAGACGGCGGCGTAGCTCGGGCAGATTCTCGTTGCGAATGGTGAAGCCGGCGGCCATCGAGTGTCCGCCGTGCCGTTCCATCAAGTCGGCGCATTGGTCGAGGGCATCGGTGATGTGAAATTCGCTGATGCTGCGGCACGAGGCGCGCGTGCTTGTGTTGCCAATTTGGCCAACGATGGCCGGGCGGTAATAGGTTTCGACCAGGCGGGCAGCAACCAACCCCACGACCCCAGAGCTGAAATCGGGGTGGGCGACGAACACCAGCGAGCCCTCGCCCGGGTCGGCGGCAATTAGTTCCTCGGCTGTTTTTTGCAAGTTGTGCGTGAGGGTTTGGCGTTGACGGTTTTGGTCATCCAGTTTTTGCGCGAGCAGACCGGCTTCTTGCACATCATTGGCCATTAACAGCGCATAGGCGGCCAAAGCCGATTCAAGCCGTCCGGCGGCATTGAGGCGCGGGCCAAGCGAAAAGCCCACATCGCTTGCTGTCAGGCGCTCAATGGCAATGCCGGCTGCCTGGGCCAGGGCGCGGATGCCCACCCGCTGCCCCAGACGCAGGCGGTTGAGGCCTGCCCGCACCAGGCTGCGGTTCTCGCCGGTCAGCGGCACAATATCGGCAATTGTGCCAAGGGCGACCAGGTCAAGCCATTCTTCGGCGCTATGCCCTGGCAGGGGGTGACGAGTGAGTAGCGCCTGCGCAATTTTGTAAGCCAGCCCAACCCCAGCCAGGTTGACATCCGGATAGGTGTTATCGGGGCGGCGCTGACAGATGACTGCTGTGGCGCGGGGCAAATCGCCCTGCGGATGATGGTGATCGCTGATGATCATTTCCATCCCCAGGGCGCGGGCGTGTTCAGCCTCAACCGGCGAGCGGATGCCGCAATCTACCGTGATGATCAGACGGGTGCCGTTTTGGGCCAGGCTGTCGAGTGCCTCGTTGTTCAGGCCATAGCCTTCTTCAAAGCGGTTGGGAATATAGGCTTCTACCTTGGCACCGAAACTGCGCAGCACCTGCGTCAGCAGGGCTGTGGCCGTCACGCCGTCTACATCGTAATCGCCATAGATGGCGATGGGCTCTTCGGCTTGAATGCTGTGCCAGATGCGCTCAACGGCTTGATCCATGTCGGTCAGCAAGAAAGGATCGTAGATGGGGCCATTGCAGCTCAGGTATTGTTCCGCCTCGCTTGCCGTCAGGCAACCGCGGTTGTAGAGCAGTTGACGTACAATCGCCGGGTAAGCGCGCAGCTCGGCATCAATTTCTGCGGGCAGTTGTTCAGCAATTTTCCAGTTTCGGACAGGGGTGGGGGTGTCGCTCAAGGTTCAGTTTCGCTCTCTGATTGTGATTGTGCTTTATTTTAGCATGAAAACGGGGTGGGGAGCGTGCTATAATTCGCCGATATGGAAACGCCTTTTCACTTTGAACTGCTGGCGCAGGATGGAGCGGCGCGCGCTGGCATTTTTCACACGCCGCATGGTGCGATCGAAACGCCAATTTTTGCGCCGGTGGGCACACAGGCAACAGTCAAGGCTGTTACGCCGGCGCAGTTGGCAGAGACGGGCGCAACCCTGGTGCTTTCGAATACCTATCATTTGTATCTACGTCCGGGGGCCGATTTGGTGGCTGAGATGGGCGGGCTGCACCGTTTTATGCAATGGCCGCACCCGATGTTGACCGATTCGGGGGGCTTTCAGGTTTTTTCGCTGGCACAGATGCGCAAGATTGACGAAGATGGGGTGACTTTTAAGAGTCACATTGATGGCTCGTTGCATCGTTTTACTCCCGAAAAATCGATCGAGATTCAGGAGAAGTTGGGTGCGGATATCATCATGGCGTTTGATGAGTGTGCCCCGTCCTATGACCGGGCCTATAACGAGCGCGCCATGGCGCGCACGCATGCCTGGCTGTTGCGTTGTCAACAGGCGCACACCCGCCCCGATCAGGCGTTGTTTGGCATTGTGCAGGGCGGTGTCTTCCCCGATTTGCGGCGTGAATCGGCGCAGTTTGTGGCCGGGTTGGACTTGCCCGGTTGTGCCATTGGTGGCCTGTCGGTCGGCGAATCCAAGGCGGAAATGTATGCCATGTTGGAGCTGGTGACGCCGCTTTTGCCGACGAACAAACCGCGCTATCTGATGGGCGTGGGTACGGTTGAAGACCTGGTGCAGGGAATTGGCCGCGGGGTGGATATTTTCGATTGTGTGTTGCCCACACGCCTGGCGCGTCATCAGGCGGCCATGACGCGCAGCGGGCGGCTGAACATGATGAACGCTGGCTTTGCACATGACCCGCGCCCGATCGAAGAGGGCTGCACGTGCTACACCTGTCAGCATTTCAGCCGGGCTTATCTACGTCATCTGATCGTTGCCAAGGAGATGTTGGCAGCGACCTTGCTTTCTATTCACAACATTCACTTGCTTGAAACGTTGGTGCAACAGGCGCGGCAGGCCATTATCGAAGGGCGTTACGCCGCCTTTGCGCAGCAGGCATTCGCAGCTTTGGGAGAAGCAAAATGAGTTTGTTACAGGCAATTTTGTTGGGCATTGTGCAGGCGGCAACGGAGTTTTTGCCGATTTCTAGCTCGGCACATTTGGTGCTTGTGCCGTTTCTGCTCGGCTGGCAGCTGCCGACCGATCAGGCTTTTGTCTTTGATGTGTTGGTGCAGCTTGGCACACTTTTGGCGGTGATTGTCTACTTCTGGCGCGACCTGTGGGCGATTGTGCGTGGCTGGGGGCTGGCTTTGCTGCATCGCAAGCCGTTTGAGACGCAGGCGGCGCGCCTGGGCTGGTATTTGATTTTGGCAACCATCCCGGCGGGTGTGTTGGGGTTGCTCTTCAAAGATGTGGTTGAACGGGCATTTGCCAGCCCTTTGGCGGCGGGTGGCTTTTTGCTGCTGACGGCGGCGCTGTTGTGGGCAGCAGAGCGTTGGTCGCAGCCAACCCAAAGCCTGGAGACGTTGGATTGGAAGATGGCGCTGTGGATGGGGGCTGGGCAGGCATTGGCGATCTTGCCGGGCGTGTCGCGCTCGGGCGCAACCATCTCCGCCGGCATGGCGCGTGGGTTGCGCAGGGCAGATGCGGCGCGCTTCTCCTTCCTCATGTCTTTGCCGGTCATGCTGGCTGCTGGTCTGTTGGGTGTGCTGGATTTGCGGCATGTGCAGGGCCTGATGAGCTTTTTGCCGGTGCTTTTGGTGGGCTTTGCCGTGGCAGCTTTGGTTGGCTACCTGGTCATTCGGTGGTTGTTGGGTTATCTGTCACAGCGCTCCATGCGCCCCTTTGCGTTCTACTGCGTGGCATTGGCAGTGTTGGTGGGGGTGGTGTGGGCGGTGCGTGGATGAGGTCGCGTTTCTTCGGCCTGATATTGCTGTTGGTGCTGACGGGTTGTCAGGCGGCCTTGCCGGTTGCAACGGAGCCGCCAACGCCGCAGGTTTTGGCGCTGAGCATTGCGACCTCGCTGGATTGGATGCGCCCTGCCCTGGCTGATTGCGCTGTGCAGCACGGCCTGGCGCTGGCTGAGGTGCGCCCGGGGGACGAGTTGTCCGCGCAGGTGTCTTTGCGTTGGGGCGATCCCCAGCCGCAGCCGGGTTATTGGACGGAACTTGGGCGGGAAGAATGGGCCCTGGTCGTTTCAGCCAACAACCCTTTGCGCAGGATTGAGCGCGCAGATGTGCCGCTGTTGCTGAGCGGGCAGATCACCCAATGGGGCGAATTGCTCTCGGCCTGTAGCGATTGTATGCCGGATATGGGCCTGGCGCGCCAGCCCTTGCATGTGTTCGGCTATGGCGAGGAGAGCGATGCATTCCCTGTTTGGGCTTCAGGCGTGCTGAAGGATGGGATGGGGGCATTCGCTGGCCTGCCCGATGCTGCGACGATGTATGCAACTGTTGCGGGTGACCCGGCTGCCTTGGGCTTTTTGCCTGCTCATTGGGTGGATGAGCGTGTGCGCCGCGTGGAATGGGATGGCCCTTCGCCAATTGCTGTGCTGGCCTGGACGGCGGAGGAGCCGCAGGGGGCAGTGCGCGATTGGCTTGCTTGTGTACAACGCAGCGCTTTCCCGACCGCATCACAGCCGTAAATTTGCGCTATAATGATTGGTGGAGGTGACCTATGGCCGAATTTAGCCGGTATGAGACGTATGTGCTGCTCAATCAAGATAAGCCGCTATGGTTGAGTGGTATTGATCTGAGCGGAATGGATTTGCGCGGGGCCAATTTGCGCGGGGCAACTCTGGTTCATGCCAATTTGAGCAATTGCAATTTGCAAGGCATTGACCTGCATGAGGCCAATTTGGGCGGCGCCAATTTGGAAAATGCAATTCTGGTCGGCTCGAATTTGCGGGCGGCATCGTTGCGCGGCGCCAATTTGCGCGGGGCCGATATGAATGAGGCCAATTTGGCGGAAGCCGATTTGTTTGAGGCGGACCTGACCCATGCCAATTTGCTGCACGCCAATTTGGGCGGGGCAGATTTGACCAATACCAATTTGACCAATGC
>JAIWNK010000039.1 GCA_020216845.1 Anaerolinea sp.
CAACCTGTTTGGTACCAATGCCCCCGATTATCGCATTCTGCGCGCCAAGTCGTTGGAAGGGGCGGTGATGCCGGATGGCTCGAAGAACTGGCGACAAGAAGGCCATCAGGAAAGCTGAACAGGCGCAGATTCGGCTGCGGCAGCAAGTGTTCTTTGTTTGCTCCGGTCAGCCGCTCAGCCAGGCTTTGCTGACTTTGGGCCTGGAGCCGGAGCGTTTTTTGGCTGTGCGTAATGGGCAGATGCTGCCAATGGATGGGGTATTGGCCGCCGGCGACGAGGTGCAATTGGTTGCAATCGTCGCCGGCGGCTGCTTGCGCTAGACGGTTTCGAGGTAGCGCTTCAGTTCCCAATCGCTGACGTGCAGGCGATATTCTTCCCATTCGGCCATGGCCGCGGTGCGGAATTGGGCATAGGTCGTTGGCCCCAGCGCGTCTTTGATAACCGGGTCGCGGTCGAGTTCACCGAGCGCTTCAATCAACGAGCCGGGCAATTCGCTGACCCCCAGCTGAGCGCGCTCTTCGGCGTTGAGGTGATAGACGTTGATGTTGTTGAGCGGCTCGGGGCAGGGCAATTGGCGATCAATGCCATCCAATGCGGCGCCCAACATGGCGGCAAATGCCAGGTAGGGGTTGCAAGAGGGGTCGGGGCAGCGTAATTCGGCGCGCACGGCCTTGTATTGACCCTCGGTGTAGCGCGGAATGCGAATCAGCGCGGAGCGGTTGGTCTGTGCCCAGCCAACGTAGACAGGCGCCTCATAGCCGGGCACAAGGCGTTTGTAGGAGTTGACCGAGGGGGCGACAACCGCAGAAAGCGCGCGTGCATGGGCGAGTTGCCCGGCAATTAACCCATAGGCCAGGCGGGAAAGGTGGAAGGGGTCGTCTCGGTCATAGAAGACGTTGTTGCCTTCCAGGTCGGAGAAGGATTGGTGACAATGCATTCCCGAGCCATTGATGCCAAAGATGGGCTTGGGCATGAACGAGGCGATCAGACCGTGCTGAGCAGCAATGGCTTTGACGGTGTATTTGAGCGTGAGCACGTTATCGGCAGTGCGGAGGGCATCGGCAAAGCGGAAGTCAATCTCATGTTGGCCGAGGGCAACTTCGTGATGGCCAACCTCGACTTCCAGCCCCATGCTGTTGAGGGCGGCCATCAGCTCAGAGCGCACCCGCACCGCCTCGTCATTGGGGGAGAAGTCAAAATAGCTGCCCACGTCATGGGGGACGGGATGAATGCTATCCCCGCCATTGCGCCGGAAGAGGAAGAATTCTGGCTCGGGGCCAACCTGGAAGGTTAAGCCACGCTGACGTAGTTTTTCGAGGGTGCGCTTGAGCACGCCGCGCGGGTCACCATCAAAGGGGCGTCCATCGGGTTGATAGATGTCGCACAAGAAGCGTGCCCGGCGCATATCCGCCGGGGTCCATGGCAGCACAGCATAGGTGTCGACATCCACGCGCAGGTGCATGTCGCTTTCCTGAATGCGGGCAAAGCCTTCGACGGAGGAGCCATCGAACCACAGGCCGTCATCCAAGGCCTGCGAAAGGCGCTCAACCGGTGCATCCAGGCTTTTGACTGCGCCGGTTACATCGGTAAATTGGAAGGACACAAAGCGAATGCCATCTTCCCGAACACGAGCAAGGACTTGTTGTTTATTCATCTCGACCTCCAAAAGAAACTTAAAAATTGAACGGGACATGCAAAGGCATGGCCCGTTGTAAACCAAACAAACAGATAGGCTGGCCTTCCCATGCAAACAAACCGGTGTGATGCACCGGGTCGCGTTTGCACATTGTCACAGCCGTCACCGGCTGCTTTTGAGTGCAGACTTGAATTCTGGAAGGGGAGAAAGGAGCCTGCGACTGGCTCCGGAGGCATCCGCTGATCTACTCGATTTTTCCCTGTTTTCCTGACCCCGACAGGGGTAGCACACGTTTCGCAACGTGGAACCTCCACCTCGTCATCTCATCCTGATTGGGTGAGACTCAGCCGCTATTTCTCCAACGCTATTCTTTTGTTGTCGGCGGGGCTTTCCGCGCCCCGTCTAGACAAGGAGGATATTAACATGGGTTTGTGACATTTGTCAAGGGGTTGAATGGCTGTGTTTTGAATTTGTTGCCCGAAAAAGCTTGCCGGAATAGAACAAATATACTATAATTGTGCATCATATCCTTTTTGGGAAGTTCGGCTATAATTAACCTGTCTGTGGGGTTGTGTTGCCCCACCATTTGAAGTTTGGTGAATAAGGAGCTTTAAAATGCCGCGAAAATCTTCTTCTGCTGCACAGCCGCCTGCAAGTGTGCAACCGCGCATGGATGATGCCCGCCGTTCTTTGTTGGATAAGGCCTTGGGCGATATTGTCAAACGATATGGAGAGGGTTCAATTATGCGTATGGGTGAAGCGCATCAGCTGACGGTTGAGGCCATCCCGACCGGCTCGCTCTCGCTGGATATTGCTTTGGGGGTGGGCGGGGTGCCGCGTGGGCGTATCACCGAAATCTATGGCCCAGAATCTTCCGGCAAGACGACGTTGTGCTTGCATATCGTCGCGGAGGTGCAGAAAATGGGCGGCATGGCTGCGTATATTGACATGGAACATGCCATGGATCCGGTTTATGCGGCGCGTTTGGGTGTGGATGTGGATAACCTGCTCATTTCGCAGCCGGATATGGGCGAGCAAGCGTTGGAAATCACCGAAACTTTGGTGCGTTCTGGTGCGGTGGACCTGGTGGTGATTGACTCGGTGGCTGCCTTGGTGCCGCGGGCAGAAATTGAGGGTGATATGGGCGATGCCTCGATGGGTATGCAGGCCCGCCTGATGTCGCAGGCTTTGCGCAAGCTCTCCGGGGCCATCAATCAGACCAAGACGGCGGTCATTTTCACCAATCAGTTACGACAAAAGATTGGGGTGATGTTTGGCAATCCGGAGACGACGACCGGTGGCATGGCGCTCAAGTTTTATGCTTCGGTGCGCCTGGATGTGCGCCGGATTCAGTCAATTAAGGTCGGCGCAGAAATTATCGGCAGTCGGGTGCGCGTCAAAGTGGTCAAGAACAAGGTTGCCCCGCCTTTCCGCACGGCTGAATTTGACATTATGTACAATGAGGGCATCTCCAAGGTCGGTGACATCATTGACCTGGCAACGCAGTTGGAGTTGATTACCAAACGGGGTGCTTTCTTTTCCTATGGCGATATTCGTTTGGGGCAGGGCCGTGAAAATGCCAAAGAGTTCCTGCGGCAAAATCCGGAAATCAGCAACGAAATCGAGCTGGCGATTCGGCAGCGAGCCATGGGCGGTGAATTGCCGCTGATGTTGAGTGGCAGTGATGATAGCGTGGATGACGAGTAAGCCGCGCCTGACGCTCAGCGTGGTTTTGTGGCTTGGGTTGGTGCTGCTGCTGGCAGGTTGCAGCTTGCAGCAGCGCTCGGCTTCGACCGAGCCGCAGCAGCCTTTCTTCGTCCCGCCAACCCTGGTGCCGCCGACGCCGATTGTCACTGCAACTGCGGCGGCCTTTGCCCGCAGTACACAGGAACTGAATTGTACCAATGGTCTGACCTTCCTTTCCGATCAAACCATTCCGGATGGCAGTCAGGTGGAGCCTGGCTCGACCCTGAGCAAGGTTTGGGAAGTGAAGAACAGTGGCACGTGCAGTTGGACGGCTGCGTATCGCGTCAAACTGATTGCCGGCGATCCGTTGGGTGCAGCAGAGGAGCAGGCTTTGGTGCCTACCTTGGGCGGCAGCACCGCGGCTTTGCGGATTGTGTTCCAGGCGCCAACGCAGCCGGGCAATTATCGTAGCGCATGGCAGGCTTATGATCCACAGGGAGAACCGTTTGGCGACCCGTTTTTCATTGACTTTGTGGTTGTCTCCGCCTCACCGCCAACGCCTACGCCTTAACTGGATGCTCTTTTGGTTGATTGGGCAATTGTTGAGTGCTTGCACGGCTGCAAGCGCAATTGCAATTTCTCCGCCGGCTTTGGTGACACCGACTTATACCCCGTTTCAGCCGCTGCCAACCGACACACCCGCGCCGCGCCCAACCTGGACGCCGCTTAAGACCGCGAGCCCAACCTTAAGCCCAACCCCAACCCCTCAGCCTTCCTTTACTGTGAGTTTCACCCCAACGCTAACCGAGACAGCTACAATGACGCTTGCACCGACCTTGCCTGCGGAAGCGCAGGTGCAGGGGGTGGTGGGCTATCAACAGCTGTATCTGCTGGATTGTGAGAGCCGCTCGGCGGTGGATTGGGCGGCTTTTTTTGGCGTGCGGATTGATGAACAGGACTTTTTGAATAACCTGCCCGCTTCGGATGACCCGGATGAGGGGTTCGTTGGCAGCGTGAATGGAATGCTTGGGCAGATTCCGCCACTTTCGTATGGCGTTCATGCTGAACCGGTGGCGCGCTTGTTGCGCTCGTATGGCGTCTCGGCGTATGCCCGCCGCGGGGCAACCTGGCAGGAGGTGCAGGCGGAGATTGCGGCGGGCCGGCCGGTGATTGCCTGGGTCATTTATGGCATCTCTGCCGGTGTGCCTGTCGCTTACACGGCTTCCAACGGTCACACAACGACGGTGGCTGCCTATGAGCATACGGTGATTGTTGTTGGATATGCACCGGATACGGTGACGGTATTGGATGGCAACCGTCAATATACGGTTGCCCTGGAACGCTTTTTGGCTTCCTGGCAGGTGCTGGAGACGATGGCGATTTTCTATGTGCCCTGAGCACCGGGCAGAGGCGGAACGCCATTGTGACGGACAATTTCGGCAAACCAGCGTCCGCTATCTTTGAGGATGCGCTGCTGCGTCTCAAAATCTACGTAGCACAGGCCAAAGCGCATTCGGTAGCCGTAAGCCCATTCGAAGTTATCCAACAAACTCCACACCAGGTAGCCAATGACCGGCACGCCTTGTTGGATGGCGCGCTGGAGTTGCACAAGGTGTTGGTGCAGGTAGCGAATGCGGCGTTCGTCGCGCACACGTCCATCGGCATCTACACCGTCAGGCACGGGCACGCCGTTCTCGGTGATGAAGAGCGGCAGCGGCGGATAGTCGCGTTGCAGGCGCAGCAGCAGTTCAAATAACCCGGCGGGGTAGATTTCCCACATTTGTGAATATTCGTTGCCGATTGGTTGCACCTGACTGGCCTGGATGAGGGGAGTTTGTGGGTCATGATGGATGACGGCACGGGTGTAGTAGTTGACGCCCAAAAAGTCCAACGGGGCAGAAATAAGCCGCAAATCATCCGGTTCAATGGGCGGGAAGAACGACCCAAGTGCCTCGAGCAGCTCTTGCGGATAGCAACCGTATAGCAAGGGGTCGAGGAAGGAGCGGTTCAACACGGCATCAAACAGGTGTGCGGCGGCCTGGTCTTCGGGGGTGTTGGAGGCCGGGTGCACGGGGCTGAGGTTGAGGGTGATGCCAATCGGTTTTCCGGCAGGCAGTTCGCTGCGCAGGGCTTGCAGGGCTTTGCCATGCGAGAGCAGCAGGTGATGCACACTTTGCAGGGCAGCAAAGGGGTCTTGAATGCCAGGGGCATGTTCACCGGTGAAGTGACCGGCCATGGCAGCTACCCAGGGTTCGTTGTGTGTAATCCAATAAGCAACCCGGTCGCCCAGGCGACGGGCAATCACCGCGGCATAGTCTGCAAAGGCATCGGTTGTTTGGCGGTTGGGCCAGCCGCCCTGATCTTGCAGGGCTTGCGGTAAATCCCAGTGGAAGAGGGTTAGAACCGGGGCCAGGCCGTTGGCAAGTAATTCATCAATCAGCCGGTCGTAAAAGTCTAACCCGGCCGGGTTGAGGCTGCCATTGCCTTGTGGAAAGATGCGGCTCCAGGCGATGGAGAAGCGGTAGGCATTCAGGCCCATCTCCTTCATCAGGCGGATGTCATCTTGATAGCGCAGGTAGTGCTCTGCCGCTCGGTCGCCGGTTTCCTGGCGTTCAATTTTGCCAGGTGTGTGGCTAAATGTATCCCAAATGGAAGGGCCTTTGCCGTCAGCTGTCGGGCTGCCTTCGATTTGGTAAGCGGATGAAGCTGTCCCCCACAAGAAGTTGGATGGGAAGGGAAGCAAGGGTGTGTCGGTCATCAAATCCCTCCAGGGTGGTGTAATGGTAGTTTGATTATAGCGACACCCTGGCAAAGGTCAATCAATTGTAAACTGTTTGAAAAGTGGCGTGTGGGGCTATGGGCGCGGGCTGACGGCAGCCAACAGGTCGGTCAGTTGCCAGCCCAGCACGCAAACCGGCAGGTCTATGCCGCCGGGGTTGTAGGTGGTTTGGCGGATGATTTTTCCGCCCAGTGCCTGATAATATTGGGTGGAGGCGCTTTGGGTGTAGCTCCAAATGAGCACCCGTTTGCACCCCAGGGTGGCAATGCGTTGCCCCAGGTTGAACAGCAGGGCTTTGCCGATGCCGCGCCGTTGTTGTTGCGGATGAACGAAGAGTTTGTAAATTTCGCTATCATAGCCGAGTGGCGCTTCCAATTCGTTCGGGTCTTGCTCAATCCGTCCGCCCATGCCAAACCCCAACAGGTTGCCATCTTCTTCGGCGATGCTGCCCAACGGCGGATAGGGCCAGGCATACCAGGAGCAATATTCGGCCAGGGCTTCTTGCCAGCAGGTTTCGGCCAACAGGTGCGGCGGATAAAATGCGGCATAGGCTTGCTGTGCGGCAGTCAGGTAGAGGCGGGTAACAGCCGGTAAATCGTTGGGGGTAAGCGGTCGGATCTTCATGCAGGAACGGTCTGCGAGATGTTATGAATCCAGCGCCGTGAACGGAAACGCCATAGACTGACAAAGAATTTGACCAGCTCTTCGCTCATGATGACGAGGTAGACCCAATAGACCGGCAGGTGGAAAACAAAGGCGGCCAACAATGCGCTTGGCACGCCAACGACCCACATCGTGCCGCCATCCAGAAACATGCTGAAGCGCGTGTCGCCGCCGGAGCGCAGGATGCCAACAATGGCGGTCATGTTGCTGACCCGAATCCACAGCACAAAGGCCATCACCAACAAGATGCGCCGAGCGTAATCCAACACTTCGGGGGAGACTTTGTAAAGTGATAGGATGTTGCCAGATAGCAGATAGATGCACGCGCCAATCAGCATGGCGCCGCCAGCCCCCAGCATTAGGGCGCGCCGGGCATAGGTATAGGCAGTATCTTGCTCCTGAGCGCCAATTTTGTTGCCGACCAGGATGCCGGTTGCGTCGGAGATGCCGATGAAGATGACAAAGGCCAGGTTTTCGATCGTGCCAGCAATTTGAATGGCCGCAGCGGCTTCGGTGCTGATGTGAGCATAGATGGCGTTGTAGGTGCTGATGCCCAGAGACCAGAGCATTTCGTTGATGACGACCGGAAAAGCGATTTTGAGGAAGTTGACAACAAAGCTGCGCTGGAAAGCGATCAGGCGGTGCAGAGGGGCAGCGGTTGGGGCGCGACGCAGATAGGTGTAGCCGAGCAGCAGCAGGCATTCGAGTGTGCGCGCAATCACGGTTGACAGGGCGGCGCCCTGAATGCCCATGGCCGGCAAGCCCAGGTGACCAAAAATCAGCAAATAATTGAGCAGGGTTTTGAGGCTGATCGTGATTGCGCTGACAAACATCGGGGGGCGGGTGTTGCCGGTGCTGCGCAGGGTGGCTGCATAGGTAAAGCTGATGGCCGTCATCGGATAACTGAGGCCCGATAGCCGCAGATAGCCAAGGCCAGCCTGGATGACCGCAGGGTCATTGGTGTAGATGCTCAAGGAAACTTGTGGCAGGACGATGGCCATGAAGCTGAAGAACAGGCTGCCGGTTAACCCCATGGCTAAGCTGATGCCCATCACGCGGTGAATGCTTGGTACATCGCCTTTGCCCCATAGCTGTGCGGTGAAGACGCCCGCGCCGCTGCTGATGCCGAACAGTAAAAACATCAGCAAAAAGAAGATCTGATTGGAAAGTCCCACGGCGGCAACCGTCACCTCGCCCAGCTGACCGATCATCAGCACGTCGAACAGGTTGAGCGAAGAAGAGATGAAGTTTTGAATGATGATCGGCACAGCAAGTGCCAATAGGCGGGCGTAGAAGCTGCGGTCTAGTTTCATAGCGTTGTATTATAACCGGCTTTCTGGCCTTGCGTTATGCTATAATCGAGCTTCAGAAAGGGTACCGAGAATGCTGCAAAAGATTGCTCGCTTTTTTGGCGCGGATGCGAATGAACGCGCTTTGAAGAGTTTTGTTGAAAAATTGGAAAAGATCAATCGCCTGGAAGCGCAATATGAGGCGTTGAGTGATGAGGCGTTGCGAGGCTTGACGGATGATTTCCGGCGCCGTTTGGCACAGGCTTGTGAGGGGCTGGAGGACGAGAAAGAGCGCCAACGCGTTGAGCAAGAAACGCTCGATGCTCTGTTGCCGGAGGCCTTTGCGGCGGTGCGCGAGGCCAGCAAGCGTACCCTGGGCATGCGCCATTATGATGTGCAGATGATTGGCGGCATGGCGCTGCATAGCGGCAAGATTGCCGAGATGCGCACTGGTGAGGGCAAGACCCTGGTTGCAACCTTGCCGCTGTATTTGAACGCCCTGACCGGGCGCGGGGTGCATTTGGTGACTGTCAACGATTACCTTGCCCGCCGCGACGCGCGTTGGATGTCGCCTATTTACCATGCTCTGGGTATGCAGGTGGGGGTGTTGCAAATGGCAGGTCGGACCGAGAACGGCAAAAAAGCGTTTTTGGTGGACCCCACGCGCATTTCTAGCTTTGAAGATCAGCACAACTTGCGCCTGGTGGATCGAGCCGAGGCCTACGCCGCCGATATTACCTATGGCACCAACAGCGAATATGGCTTTGACTACTTGCGCGATAACCTGGTGATGCGCATCGAAGAGCGTGTGCAGCGCGGTCATTTTTATGCCATTGTGGACGAGGTGGATAACATCTTGATTGATGAGGCGCGCACCCCGCTGATTATTTCAGGGCCGGCAGCCGACGATGCCGAATGGTATGTGCGCATGGCGCAGGTCGTCAAGCAGTTGCGCCCAGAAGATTATGAGGTCAGCGAAAAAGATCATCAGGTGACGCTGACCGAGGTCGGTGAGGCGCACGTGGAAGATCTCTTGGGTGTGGAACTGCGCGACCCGGAACGCCCAGAAGATATTACCCCGGAACAGGCGCGCATTTTGGGCTACCTGGAACAAGCTTTGCGTGCACAGCACTTGTATCGCAAAAACAAGGAGTATATTGTTCAAGCTGGCCGGGTGGTGATTGTGGATGAGTTTACCGGTCGGCTGATGCCGGGGCGGCGTTGGTCAGAGGGGCTGCATCAGGCGGTTGAGGCCAAAGAGGGTGTGCGGGTTGAGCCGGACAATGTCACCTATGCGACCATTACACTGCAAAACTATTTCCGCATGTATCAGAAACTGGCTGGCATGACCGGCACAGCTGCGACTGAGGCGGAAGAGTTTGGCAAGATTTACAAGCTGGATGTTTTGCCGATTCCCACCAATTTGGAATTTCGCGTCAGCCGCTCGGACTCGGAGTTGGTGGCCGTTGACTCGCGCGATGAGCAGGGTTACAAGGTGACCTATTATGCCCGGCGCGATGACCCACAAAAACGCCCCCTGTTTTGGAAGCGCAAGGATTATCCCGACCTGGTTTATCGCACCGATGAAGCCAAGCAGCGGGCAATTACGACGGAGATCGTGCGGCTCAATGCCATGGGCCGCCCGCAATTGGTCGGCACGACCTCGGTTGAGCATTCAGAACGCCTGTCAAGCCGCATGAGCGCCGAACTGGTGCGGCGTTTGATGCAGACCTTGCTGATCCGGCAGGCCTGGTTGAAGAAGCATGACCGTGCTGCGGCAGAGGTTGCCATTCCCGAACTGGCCTTGCTTAATCAGCCTTTGGAAAAGCTGAATGTGGCGGATTTACGTCCTCTGGCGCGTCAGGCTGAGCTTGCTTCCCTAAACCCGGAAGAAGAGACGAATATGCAAATGCTGCTGGAACTTTTGCAGCTCGACGCTGTCTATGC
>JAIWNK010000146.1 GCA_020216845.1 Anaerolinea sp.
GGGCAGCACAGCGCGCCTTGCTCGACTTGCAGCGCGCCATCCAAATCATCAACGTCTCGGCCACCCTGCTTGCCGTCATCCAAATGGAACACACCGTTCACTCACTCAACGAATACATCAATGTGGGGCAGCGGGCCGAAGAAGAACGCGTGCTCATTCCGCTGCGTAAACTGGTAGACAACGCCCTCACCTCGCTGACCAGCTTTGCCGAAACACGCGGCATCGAAATTCATCTTGAAGATTACACCGACGGCGTGAAAGTCAACGTCAGTCAGCGAGACATGCAACGCGCCCTGGCCAATCTGATCCACAACGCCATCAAATACAGCTGGAGCCGTCCAAGCGCCATCAAACCACCCTGGATTACGATTGAGCTGCGCGCCAATGAAAAAGAAGTCAGCTTCCGCGTTGAAAACTGGGGCGTCCCCATCCCGCGCGATGAAATTGAAGAACAGCTCATCTTCCGCCTCGGCTATCGGGGCAGGCTCTCCAAAGATCGCAACCGTTTGGGCACAGGCACCGGCCTGACAGATGTGTTGAACACCGTTCAGGCCCATGGCGGTCGCATCGAGGTCAGCAGCGTCCCGGCCTCTTCCTCGGCTATCCGCGATGAAAATCACCCCGACTATTACCATCAGGCCTTCCTGACGCAGTTTACAATCCACCTCCCCCGCCCCAAATCTTACAGGTAACCTCCATGCCCCCCATTCGCATTCTTTGGATCGAAGACGAAGCCCTCTATCAGCTCAATGCACTGATGGGCCCAGTCCTATACAATTATCGCACCCATCACATTGAGCTGGCAACAACCGCTAGCGATGCGCAACGCCTCCTGTGCCAGGGTGAATACGATGTCATCATCGTAGATATGCGCATTCCGCCCGGCGAACACCCTGCCTGGAAAAACATTTACAGAAGCCAGGGCAACGACAAGAACAAAGCCCGCCTTGGTGCTTACCTGATTGAATGGATGGTTGGGCACACAACATCAGATCAAGATCTACCTGCATTACCCCATCCCATTCCCGCTCACTGCATTGCCATCTTCACAGCCGAAGAATCCAAAGCTGTGCAAGACCTGCTCAACCTAGGCGTCGCCCTCTATCAACCCAAAGACAGCAATTATCCCGATGATATTCTCATCCGCATCACCGAGCGCGTTTTACAAAGCAAAAGTGTTCCCTACGCATGAACAATCTGGATGCATTCATCGGTTTGCTGTTGTTTTTAGCGGGTGCGCCGGCCTTTGTCTTGCAATTCTCCTCCAACACCGCCCGCGATATCCTGCTCAAACGCCAACCCTTTGCTGGTGCGCTTACCCTCTACGGCCCCTTTACCCTGGGTGTGATTGTATTCATTGTGCTCAACTCGTTGCCCCCAAGCACAATCTCCGAGTCCATTTTGTTATATGTGCTGATTGCCCTGGTACTTTGGGTTTGTTTCAGAACGCTTTCCTACGCCCGCCCAACCGCCATCATCCACAGCGAACTGCAACGCGCCTTAAAGTACATCAAACTCAAGCGAGACTTTCCGCAAATCCACGTCAACAACATCGTGGATATAGGCAGTGAAAGCAACAACAGCGAAGAACAAAGACAAACCCTCATCGCTCTCCAAAAAATTGCGCAGGCCTACCTGCAATGCCCAACGTACAAAGGCAACCAATTTGAAGATTTCATCAAAGATTTGCAAAATATCCTCACCATCCAAGACCAGGAAGCCAACGCTGAAAACTATCAAATTGTCATCAGCATCATGCAAAGCATCGTCGAACACCCCCAAACCCACCCCGGCCACTCCTATGCTGATCAGAGCCTGGCCTACAAGACTCTCAGCGCGCTGGGCCAACAAGCGCTCCATTTCATCAACCCACAAGTGCCCATTTTGTGCATGAACGCCCTCAGCACTCACAACACTCCCCTGAGCACTGCGGCAAGCCAATCCTTATACGAAATTGCCGCAGCAGCCCTGAAGCAAGATACCCCCCTGATTGCCATGAACGCCCTTCAAGCGATTGGCAGTGCATTTTACGCTGCTGCACCCAACCTGCCCTCCCAAGAAATCACCTTCGACTACCTGGCATTGCTAGCCGCTTTTTGGCAGCACGGCTCTAGCGGGCAATTCATTGCCCGCCGCGATTTAGATGAATTGCGCAGCTACCCCGGCCTAAACCTGCAACAACAAATCGAACTTGCCATCGAACATCAGCGCGAAAAAGCCAACTTCACCATCAGTGACCAAATCGAAGCCATGTGGCTCGCCTATCACAACAAAAATCAGTCAACCATGTTACGTTAACACAGTTCTGATAGTCTTCTTTGGACTTGTTAATCAGCCAATGCTATAATGGACTTCGGAAAGACTTACTTTTACTCAAAAAGGAACAACGCTTATGATGCGCTTTGACCGCTTTACCGAACGAGCTCAAGAGGCCGCTCAACGCGCTGCTGAAATTATTCAGCGCTATGGCCACAACCAAATTGATACAGAGCACATGCTGCTTGCTCTGATTGAACAACCGCAAGGCGTCATCCCACAAATTTTGGAGCTGCTCAAAGTTGATTCCGGCGCCCTGGTCGAGCGCCTGGATTATATTTTGCGCACAAGCCCCAAGGCCAATATCTTCGGCAGCGGCGCCGGACAAATCTTCATCACGCCGCGCGTCAAACGCATCATTGACCTTGCCAACGAAGAGGCAAGCCGCCTGAAAGACGAATATATTTCCACCGAACACATCTTCCTGGCCATCCTCAGTGAACGCAACACCCCGGCTGCCCGCCTGCTGGAAAGCTCCGGCATCACCCGCGAGCGCGTCAATGATGCCATTCAACAACTGCGCGGCGGTCAACGCGTCACCGACCCGCAAGCCGAAACGCGTTACCGCACGCTCGAAAAATATTCCCGCGACCTGACGCAGCAAGCCCGCGAAGGCAAGCTAGACCCCGTCATCGGACGCGACAAAGAAATCCTGCGCGTGATGCAAATCCTCTCCCGCCGCACCAAAAACAACCCGGTGTTGATCGGCGAAGCAGGCGTTGGCAAAACCGCCATCGTCGAAGGGTTGGCGCAAAAAATCGCTGCCAACGACGTGCCGGAGATTCTGGTCGGCAAGCGCGTCATCTCCCTCGACCTAAGCGCCATGATCGCCGGCTCTCGCTTTCGCGGCGAATTTGAAGAGCGCCTGAAAGCCGCCATTGAAGAAGTGCAGCGTGCCGAAGGCGAAATCATCCTCTTCATTGACGAACTGCACACCGTCGTCGGCGCAGGCGCTGCTCAGGGGGCCATGGATGCATCCAACATGCTCAAGCCCGCCCTGGCGCGCGGCGAACTGCAATGCATCGGCGCCACCACCCTGGATGAATTCCACAAATACATCGAAAAAGACTCAGCCCTTGAGCGCCGTTTTGCCCCCGTCTACGTAGATGAGCCCAGCGTTGAAGACACCATCAAAATGCTCAACGGACTGCGCGACCGCTACGAAGCGCATCACAAAGTGCGCTTTGCCGATGAAGCCCTCGTTGCCGCCGCCCGTCTCTCCTCCCAATACGTCACCGAGCGGCACCTGCCGGATAAGGCCATTGACCTGATGGATGAAGCCGCCGCCAAATTGCGCGTGGCACTCTACTCCATGCCGCCCGAACTCAAACAGATCAAAAGCGAGCTGGAACGCCTGCGCGCCGAAGAAGAGCAAGCTGGCCTGGAGCGCGACTACGAACGTGCCGCCCGCAAAAAAGCCGAACGCCTGCGCCTGGAGGGCGAATTTGCCGCCATGCGCGACAAATGGGAAGACGAACACAAGCTCGATGAAGTTGTGGACGTAGATGATATTGCCCAGGTTGTGGCACAATGGACCGGCATTCCTGTGGCTCAAATGATGGAAACCGAAACAGAACGCCTGCTGCACATGGAAGAACGCCTGCATGAGCGCGTCGTTGGACAAGAAGAAGCTGTTCATGCCATTGCCGATGCCATTCGTCGGGCACGCGCCGGCCTGAAAGACCCGCGCCGCCCGATGGGCTCCTTCATCTTCATCGGCCCATCCGGCGTCGGCAAAACCTACCTGGCACAGTGCCTGGCCGAATTCATGTTCAATGACCCCGACGCCCTGCTGCGGCTGGATATGAGCGAATATCGCGAGCAACACACCGCCTCGCGCCTGTTCGGTGCCCCGCCCGGCTACGTTGGCTATGAAGAAGGCGGTCAGCTCACCGAGGCCGTTCGCCGTCGCCCTTACCGCGTCATCCTGTTTGACGAAATTGAAAAAGCCCACCCCGAAGTGTGGAACGCCCTGCTGCAAATTCTCGATGATGGCCGTCTGACCGATGGCCAGGGTCGCCTGGTAGATTTTCGCAACACCATCCTGATTATGACCAGCAACCTCGGCACCGAATTTGTCCAACGCGGCGGCACGTTGGGCTTTTTGCAACAAACAGACAACGCTGAAGACCGCTCCATGCACGAAAAAATTGAGAAGGCGCTCAAGAGTTCCTTCCGGCCCGAATTCCTCAACCGCATTGACGAGATCATCATGTTCTCGCCGCTCACCATGGAACAAATGCGTGCCATCGTCGAATTGCAAATGGGCGAGGTCAAGCAACGCCTGCAAGAACATGGCCTGAATGTTGAGCTTTCCCAAGCAGCCCGCGAATGGCTCGCCCAAACCGGTTTTGACCCGGCCTTTGGTGCCCGCCCCTTGCGCCGCGCCTTACAAAAATTCGTCGAAAGCCCGCTATCCGTCAGTCTGCTTTCGGGCGAGTTTAAAGAAGGCGATACCGTCCTGGTGGACCTCAACACCGAAAAGGGTACGCTCTTCTTCGAAAAGAAGAACCCCTAATCTCCCTCCTTTCTATTCTATGCGCAACCCCACCGCAACGGTGGGGTTTGTTTTTATATGCGGAACTTTTCCCAATCCACAACGTCTTAAGCACAGGTTTTGCTGCATCACACTTTTGTTTGGAGAAAAAGCCATGAAAACGACCCTGACACAATTTCTGACCATCACCCTGGTGCTGCTCGCCACCCTGGCAGCCTGTAACACCGTGCCGGTTCAGCCCCCCACCCAGCCACCCGCTCAGCCAACCGATGAGCCCACCGCCCCCCCCATCATCGAACGTCCCACACAACCGCCCTCGCCCGACACCCCCACAGACAACAGCACTTCCGACCCCAGTTCCATCGGCACCGCCCCTCAACCCTACGCCCCGCAGCCCGGTGATGAAAAGCTGTTACGCGGCAACGCCTTCATCGAATCCGCCGAAATCCTCGTCCTGGAAAGCAATCCCGAACAATATAGCCTGCACATCGTCGGCTCGCTGCCCAACCCCTGCTACAAACTGCGCATCTCACTCACCCCGCTGCAAGATGGCAGCATCAACATCGAAGCCTACTCACTGACCGAGCGTGGCAGCATTTGCATCGAAGTCCTGCAATCCTTTGAAGCCACCTTGCCGCTGAATGCCCTGCCCAAAGGCGAGCACCTCATCCTGCTCAACGGTGAAGAACTCGGCCGCATCACCATCCGCTAAACAGCCCCTTTTGCTCCACAGCCCTGCAAGTACCAACGTCCTTGCAGGGCTGTGCTGTGAATATGGTACAATAAGGCGCAATCTAAATTCAGGAGGATCTTGTGAAAAAAGCTCTCATCACGGGCATCACCGGACAGGATGGTTCCTATCTGGCTGAGCTGTTGCTTTCCAAAGGATATGAAGTTCATGGTCTGATTCGGCGCGCCAGCACCTTCAACACCCGCCGGATTGATCATATTTACCACGACCCCCACGCCCAGGATAACGGAAAACTTTACCTGCATTATGGCGATGTCGCCGCCGGTGATACCCTGCTCGACATCATCTTCAACGTCCGACCGGATGAAATCTATAACCTGGCTGCTCAAAGCCATGTGCGCGTCAGCTTTGATATGCCCGAATACACCGGCGATGTCACCGGCCTTGGCACGGTGCGCGTGCTGGAAGCCGTGCGCAAAAGTGGCTGCGGCGCTCATTTCTATCAGGCCTCATCCAGTGAAATGTTTGGCGGTGTCCGACCTCCGCAAAACGAAAACACCCCCTTTGAACCGCGCAGCCCCTATGCTGCTGCCAAAGTCTACGCCTATTGGATTACGCGCAACTATCGCGAAGGCTACAACATGTTTGCATGCAATGGCATCCTCTTCAACCACGAATCCCCGCGCCGCGGCGAGACCTTCGTCACCCGCAAAATCACGCGCGCGGTTGCTGCCATTCGCGCCGGCAAACAAAACAAGCTCTATCTCGGCAACCTGGAAGCCCGCCGCGATTGGGGCTATGCCCCTGAATATGTTGAGGCCATGTGGCTGATGCTGCAACAGGAAAAGCCCAGCGATTACGTCATCGGCACCGGCCAATCCCATTCCATTCGCGAATTCCTCGACGAGGCTTTTGGCTACGTTGGCATGGACTGGCATCAATACGTTGAAATTGACCCGCGTTATTTCCGCCCTACCGAAGTAGACTACCTCTTCTCCGACCCAAGCCGCGCCCGCGAAGAACTCGGCTGGCAACCCAAAGTGCATTTTCACGAGCTAGTGCGCATCATGGTAGATGCCGACCTGGAACTGCAAGGTCTGCCCTGCCCTGGCGAAGGCAAAAAGATCCTGAAAGAACGCTTCACCGGCTGGCATCGTTGGGAAGATCAGGTCGTGAGCATGGAGCGTTAAAAACCGATTAAAACTTTCACAAAAATCGTCCCCTATTTTTGTGAAAATACTTTATAATCGTTTATATAAATCATCGGTTTTGTTCTACTAAGGAGGAACAAATGAAAAACAAAGTCTTGCTCAGCCTGGCTGTCTTGCTGTTGGCGCTTTCGGTATTGGCCTGCGGCACACCCAAGCCCACCCAAACCCCGCCCACAGCAGTGCCTACGCAGGCACCACCGCCCACCCAAGCCCCTAAGCCCACAGAAGCTTCCAAGCCGACAGATACAGCCCCCGTGAGCCAAGGCAGCGATATTGAAGTTGTTCAAGTTATTTACTACCCCGATGAATACGGCACCTACCACATCGTTGGCCTGATCAAAAACAACAGCTCGACTCCCTATGAAAACATTGAGCTGATTGTCGAAGCCAAAGATGCCTCAGGCAACACGCTCGTCACCGACTTGGATGGCAACCCGGCTGACACAGCTACCTTCTACCCGCTCAGCAGCAACCTTTTCCCCGGCGAAACAACTGCTTTTGACTACACCCTGTATAGCGATAACAACCCCACACCGGATAAGGTCATTGTCAGCTTCTCCAAAGCCGACAAGAGCAACGCCAAACGCAGCAATGTCGTCGTCGAAAATGCTCAGCTCTTCAACGACGGCGGCAGCTTCTACATCAGCGGTGAACTGGTCAACAAAAGCAGCAATCCGGCCTATATTGATGACCTGGTCGGAGCCATCTTCTCCGCACAAAACGAGATCATGGGTGCTGACTGGACAACAAGCGTTGCCTATTACCTGACCCCCACTGGTGATCAATCCGGCATGGATCGCACCCCGTTTGTCATCAGCATCAACGGCCCCGAAAACATCTCCGCCGACCGATATGAACTGTATGTGGATGCGACCGAAAGCAAAGCCTACGAAGTCCCCGATCTATACGTCAACTTGGATCACAATTACTTCGATGCGCTGGGCAGCTTCCACGTCGTTGGTTCGATTGAAAACCGCGATCCCAAGCGCGCTTTCAGCACCTATCTGCTGACAGGCCTTTACGATGCCAATGGCGTTGTTTTGGATGCCGTCAGCAGCAGCCTGCCGATGTACATTCAGCCCGGTCAAATTGTTCCATTCGATGCCACCTACTTCAGCGTTGTAGATTGGTATCCATCGCAGGCCGATCTGGTAGACACCTTCACCGTCCAAATTGACCCCTACTGGACCTACGAGAGCCCCTATGAAGTCATTGAGCTCGAAGCAAGCGACATCAAGCAAACGTTTGAAAACAACACAGCCACTTTCACAGGCAAGGTGACCAACACCGGCACCAAAGACCTTTCCTGGATCTCTGTACAGGTCAATCTATACGAAAATGATGTGCTGATTGCCACAAACTACACCACCGTCTTCCCAGATGGCGATGCAATTGCCGCGGGCGCTACCAACCCCTTCGAATTGAACATCTACCTCAGCCCCGAGCAAGACACCACAAAGATCAAATACGAAGTCATTGCCCAAGGGGTTGTCAAGTAATCCCAAAATTGCAACACAAACAAAATAGGGACGGGCTCACACCCGTCCCTATTTTTCTTAGGCCAAGGCCTGATATTCGGCAAGCAGTTCTTCAAACCCCGCCAGGCTATCTGCCAAACCACCAGGACGATTGCGCAACAACCACACCGTGCGATATTCCTCAACAATCTGCCGCAAATCTTCTCGCAGCTCCCGCTGCATATTCTGAGCACCCAACAGCATTTCTCCCCGCCGGCAGGCATGGCTGAGCATCCGTGCTGTCAGTGCCACCTCACGGCGGATCAATTCCGCATCCGAACGGGTCATGCGCTCGCTCAACAACGGCAGACAGGCACGCTCCACCGCCGCTCGACAAGCCACCAAGGCTTCCTTGCTCAGCCCACCCCGCTCCAAAATCCGTTCTGCCGGCCAACGCAAGAGCCAAAACAAAGCCGATGAGTTGTGCAACGCCTGCCCACTCAACTGATATACGTTGCCTAAATCATACATCACTTGCCCCATACTGCCACTACGATCATCAAAAGCAAATTGGCTGACCAGGCTCGGCCAATTGGCGCTCTCTGCCGCAGCTGCATTCCAGGCATAGGCCGCCCCTGCAACCCAGCCCAAAAAACTGACCGGCAGCACCTGCCAATGACCGTAATCACCCCAATCCGTGTTCAAGTAGCCCAATGCTCCGAATTCCAAACCAGCTAGTGCCGCCGCGCGCAAATTGCCCAGCGCATTGTCCGTCCGCCCTGCCAGGCTGCACCAGGACGAGGTGCCCGGGCAAACATAAAACGGCACACCCGCTGCCGCGAATTGCTGTGCCTGCTCTCGAAACGGATGTTCGGCCTCATAGCCCCAAAGCAGTGCAATGGCATCGCGCGGCAACGCAGCAACCAAATCCGGATATTGGGTGACAATGTCCCCCCAAAACTGCATCCGGAAACCGCGCCGTACCACCTCGCCATATACTTTCAGCAAATACTCCAGGTACACCCGTCCCACCCCACGCCGGGCACAAGCATCCTGACTTTGCCCCTGCCCCAGGTCAAAGGTCTCATCGCAACCGACATTGAACAAGCGGCTGCTAAAATGCGGCAACAGTTCATCATACAAACCAGATATCAGTTCCAGGCTGCCCGGGTTGACCGGCGCAAGGCTGAACGGCCCCTGCATTTTGCCCCACGGCACCCGAAACTCGTCCTGCGTTTCAGCCAAATGCGCATAGGGGGCGTGCTTCAGCCAACGTTGCATATGCCCAAACGAATTCTGATTCGGCACCAGCTCGATCATGCGTTCACGACAATAGGCATCCAGAATCAAAATCTCTTCTCCCGTCATCGGCGAAGCCTTCTGCCAGACAATTGGATGATTGCGGTAAGCAAAGGTGTGCTCCGTGTAAAGCTGCAATTGATTGATCTTCCAACTTGCCAACCGATCCACCAGTGCAAACAGCGTCTCCATCGTCGGCACCTTGTCGCGGCTGATGTCCAACATCACCCCACGCGCGGCAAAATCCGGCCAGTCTTGCACATCCAGGTAGGGCAAGTCACGCCCCAATTGCTCAATCAGCTGAATCAGGGTAGCAACGCCATAAAAGGCACCCGCGGAGTCGTGTGCCCAAATCGTAATGCCTTCCTGCCGCACCGTCAGGCGGTAGCCCTGCGGTTGGGGCGCAAGGTCAGGTGCAAGCAATATTCGCAAGCCAATCAGTTCGGGCGGAATGGTTGCACTCAGCGTCCGTTCCCAACGTAACTGCACTTGTTGCCACAATGCCTGTTGAAACCGCTGTGCCGCCGCCAGGCTGTGTTCATCCAATAAAATCAACGCAGTGACCGGCAGTTGATAAATCGTCTCATAAACGGAAATCCGTTTGGGTGTGGGGAATAGCTGAAAATTGGCCATGCAAAGCTCCATGAACTCTTGTCGGTTTTGTCAACCTCCATTATAATCGCTTTTGCATTTTGAGATGCGGGCGTCGCCAAGCGGTAAGGCATCAGCCTTCCAAGCTGACATTCGCCGGTTCGAATCCGGTCGCCCGCTCTTTTGATTCCCCTCACCTTCTCCGGCCCCATCGAGGGGTGCTATTCGAATCCGGTCGCCCGCTCTTTTGATTCCCCTCCACCTTCTCCGGCCCCATCGAGGGGTG